>NZ_LIRO01000114.1:341-59036 GCF_002742025.1 Limnothrix sp. PR1529 | reverse complement strand
TTTAGATTCAACACTTCTGCTAGAAACCATAAATTAATTGAGGCGCTAGCACCTTTGGTATTACAAAAACTATCTACTCTAAAAAACTTGATATTAGTCTACTATCAATTCAGGGAAGATACATGAATTGATGGGACTTCTAGAATTCAAACATCAGCTCTTGGGTGTGGATAAATTAATGAGGTTAGCCTCTTAGTAATTAAGGTCTTAACCATTTACTGGTTCAGTATTTCGCGAGAAATTAATTTCCACCGACCATCATTTACTTCCAAGGTATACCGAATTTGAAAGATAGAAAACTGGGTCTGGTCTCCAGGAACTACTCGATTCTTTTCGTAAAGAGCCTTATCTTCAGCGATCTCTACTACGACTGAAACTTGACCGCCAGAAACAGAGTAGTCTCGAACTGATCTAATTTCTTGCAATCCATAGCTATAGTAAGAATTCGCATCACGCAGCTTTTGAATAGTTTCTATACCTTCTTCATAAAAAGACCCTGCTGCTAGTGACTCTAGTAATGCCGAATCATAAGGTGGAGCAAAAATTCTAGCTTTTGCTTGTAGCCACTGGCCAATCAATACTCTTGCTTCATCAGCTGATAGCATTGGTGCGCCAGGCATAGGTGAAGATGTTGTATTATCTTCAGTCGCTTCAGATGACCGGTTGCCTGAGGCAAGCTGAGAGATTTGGTATATGCCAGAACCAACTACTGAGACTGCAAATGTAGCTGCGATAGCTCCAAGCAAAAGAATCAGCCACGTGTTTCCTAGCAACCATGCGGCCCGCTCTAGGGATGGAGTTATTAATCTGGTTGATCTGTTTGGGCTATTTTTTAATCTTCCAAACACCCAACTCAATGAATTAGAGAAGGAAAATTGTTGGCGGTATAGCTCACCAAGAGTATTAGTAATAGATGTATAGTACTCATCCTGATTTAATGTCGCTAACCGGGGAACAAGCCTTCTCAGCAGGAAAGGCACTTGAGGAGACATAGACACAGGGATCAAGGAGTCATGAGATGTGGTCTCTGTAGCCCTGTCCTGACGTGGCTGCCAATCTCTTGCAGCAGCAGCTTCAAATTTGTCGAAGCTGTTGTACAGATACGACAGTGCCCTAATCGCTAAGCACTGTAGCTGAGGATTAGAGTCATCATTGACAACATCAAACAACCATATTTCAATCTCTGTAGGTACACGCTGACTATTATCAACGTAGCCTTGAAAATCAACTCCCGCCCATTCTCTCAATGGGTCTAACTCAGGAAGAGCCAAGCCATTCAGAGCATGGTTATTCTCACCAGAACCATCGTCAATGATGTGAAAAGAAAAGTCGCCATTAACATCTTCTGATCTCTGTTGGATGTAAATTTGACCAATCAATTGAGCTGCCAATTGCGGCTGTACCAGTCTACTGATAAGACCAGAAAAAGCTACCTTGAGAGATGAGAAGTTGCGACTAACTAAGTTGATGATTGCAAATGAAGCTGTCAATCTTTTGAAATAATCACTTTTGACGGTACACTTAGCAAGAAACTCAAACATCATTTCTAAAGTTATTGCCAAGTCTGATGCTTCATATCCAGCATCTATAGTGCGTACTGATTGCACAAAAAGTGTCAGAGCAACATGATTAGTTTTAGAAGGTTTACCATGTTCTAAACTTTGCTGAATCCAATTATTAGTAATTTTATCAACATCAGTCTTATTGTTATACCAAAGCTTGATCAGAACTGATGCAATGGGCCGGACGAGCGTTTCGTAAGCAGAAAATCTCTTTATACTTGGGGCAAGTTGCTCTAAATGATCTTCAAGTACATAGGGTAGAGTGACATCAAAAAAACGAACTCTCAAGA
Organism: Limnothrix sp. PR1529; assembly: GCF_002742025.1. Classification (NCBI taxonomy): domain Bacteria; kingdom Bacillati; phylum Cyanobacteriota; class Cyanophyceae; order Pseudanabaenales; family Pseudanabaenaceae; genus Limnothrix; species Limnothrix sp. PR1529. The sequence goes on along the minus strand of NZ_LIRO01000114.1, from coordinate 57,184 downwards.
GAGAATTAGGTTGCTCTGCAACCTTACTAGCTAAGTTGCAAAAAATCTGCAAAAGATGGTTGTTAAGATTGTTAGGATTATCAAATCGAGATGATAATCCAACGCACAAAGCAACTGTACTCAGAATTTGATCTTCAGGTGAATTAGCAAACGACTCTTCTCCTTCACTTTGCATTAAGGTAGCAACTAATCTCCGAATTCGAGAGTTGTCTTGAGCATCGGAATACCATTTTTCTAGAGTCTCTAGCAGCCTTTTTTCTGGCTGGAGAGTCGTATATTCCTTAACTCTTGAAAATTCAAGTGCGCGCCAATTTGCTAAGGATTGAGCTGCTGCCATTTGTACCGGTAAGCTAGGGCTTGCAGCCAAGGCAAGTAAGTGGTCTTCTGCAATCCCTGCTGATAGAAGTACAATATTGCTGATCGATTCTGCAATAACTTCACGCAAATTGGATTTGTATGATTCCGATGGATATAGGTCGTTCCGATTACTGGCAATAGAATTTTTGACGAGGTTAACGAGCACAGGGAGCATAGAAAGAATTTGCCTGCGCTGTGTCCTCCATGCAGTGCTAAAGATAACCTGCCGATAGTCACGGGACACATTGAATCTCGATTGACCAGAATTTAGCTTTTCTGACTCATCAATAAACTCACTAATTGCACTACTTTCTTTGATGCCAAAGAAATCATCATAATCAAAAGCATGAAGCTGAGGAACTCTAGTAGTCCAACTTTGCTCAAAAACTTCCTCAAGAGATGCAAAAAATTGGTTTTCCTCAAGTCCTGCAAAACAAGCCAGCGCTATATGTAGTAGCTTTACCCTTGGATTGGTTTCCTGTTCATAGCGCGTTTGGATAATATTAAGATCATCACCAATCAAGAACTCTGAATCTTCTGGAAACTCTGAATCTTCTATTCTCCAGAGGGGAGGATTCAATGTCTCCAACGAGAGCAGATCTCTATTACCAGGACGAATCGAGATAAGGATATAGCCTGTTGAGGGGCGAGACTTCCACCAAGATGAATTAATGCGTTTTAAAGTGTGGATGGGCAGATTGTCTACAATAACAGCATCATCTTGGTTGGCTTCAATAGACAGAACGCTAAACTTCGCATCCTCAAATCTATGCTGCCAAACTTTTACCAGTGGTTTTTGAAGCCCTAGCTGACTTGAAGTAGTCTTCAATATAGACTTTAGAAGTAAAGCAGAGTCTACTCTAGAGCTAACGGATATAACTAGGTGGCGACTTAGTGATAACCTCTCTTGGGCAAGTGCCAAAATCTTCTCAGGAACTCTTGGCAGTTTAGAGTTTTTTAAATCAATCTCAATAAAACCAGTATCAGAATAGTTATTGACTGTATTACTGATAATACTCCCAAAATTATGACCCAGGATTTTATTACCGGCCACGTTATCGCCAGTTCCGAAATGATTTTGGGTAATGTCGTTGGCCATGAGTCAGTTATTGTTAGAGATTTGGTTTTAGATAGAGATACCAAGCACGAGCGGATTTCAGTCCAAATAGAGTCATACGCCAGTCTATCACTAAATTAGTCAAGTGTCATTATCTCACCATGATTAAAAATTCTTGCGAGATCATGATTTTCACTTTTTGCCAGGGACAGCTTTTAACTGATTCTCTCAGAGGTAATCAGGAAAGATTAAGACTCTACCTGTCGAAAGGTCTGATAAGACTATGATGTAACTTGATGAACTTAGTTTTTCCACCTAGATTGATTCTAGCTAGCTATACACAAAAAGTCCACATTGCCAAGAAGGCAATGTGGACATCCAGCGATTCTTACTCGGAAGTTGTCTCTATGAACAACTGCCACAATGGCAAGTAGATTGATTGGGACAACTTAATCGTCGTCGTCGAAATCTTCGCCGCCGTCGGTGTAGCTCTCTTCCTCTTCCTCATCGCCGCTACTGGTGTAGCGGCTGCCGTAGCTGCCGCCGATGTCCTCATCATCGATAATCGCCGGATTGCGACCCAGGCCATAGGCCGCCTCAGCGCCCAGGTCGATCGTCCCTTCCAGCTCATAGGCCCGCGCCGTGCGATCGTCCAGCACCACATCGGCCAGCTCTCCATCGTCGCCGTAGAGCGGATCGGTCAGGGTGTAACCCGTGGTTTCGTAGGGGCTAATTTCATCCACCAGGCCTTCTTCGTAGGCATTGAAGCCCGTACCCGCCGGAATCAGACGACCGATGATCACGTTTTCCTTCAGGCCACGCAGCCAGTCGGATTTGCCCTCGATCGCCGCTTCCGTCAGTACCCGCGTGGTTTCTTGGAAACTGGCCGCCGAAATGAAACTGTCCGTGTTCAGCGAAGCCTTGGTGATCCCCAACAGCACGGGCGTGTAAAGGGCCGGAGCCGCGCCGGTAATCGACATGGCTTCATTCACCCGCTCCACCTGTTGCAGTTCCACCAACTCACCCGGCAGCATTGTCGTATCGCCACCGTCATCGATCCGCACCTTGGAGGTCATCTGTCGCACAATCACTTCAATGTGCTTGTCGGAGATTTCAATCCCCTGGGACTGGTACACGGACTGCACTTCATCCACCAGGAATTTTTGCACCCGCTGCAAGCTGTCGAGGGCCGCTTCGTAGGGCGACATCAACTCCGCATAGTAGTTGTAGAAGATTTCCAGGGTTTCGTGGGGGTTGGCCGGGCCGTCGGTCAGCGGTTCCGCCACGTTCGCCGTTTGGCCATCGACCACCTGCACGTTTTGACCGGCTCGAATTGGGTATTCCGCCAAAGTGCCATCGTTCTCGATGATCTTGACTTCCACCGTGTCATCTTCCCCATAGACCACTTGGGCCGTACCAGGACGACGGGCCAACACGCAGGCTTCCTTGGGCTTTCGGGCTTCCAGCAGTTCCTCAATCCGGGGTAGACCCTGGATGATGTCTCCGGTTTTGGTGCGCTCAAACACCAGCAACACCAGGTTGTCACCCCGCTGCACCAAGTCGCCATCGTCAATGTGCAACACGGCTTGGGAGGACACGCGGTAGGGGCGTGCCACCCGCAACACCAGGTGATCTTCCCCGATCGACAGGACTTGGCCCGATTCGGCGCTGACCTGGCCGGGCGCAATTTCGCTCTTGCCCGCCACCACCAAGTCATCCACTTTGACGGTCGGGGTTGCCTGGGTCGCCACGGTCACCTGATCGGTGGGGCGCATGATCAGCAAACGCCGCAGGCTTTCCCCGTCGCCGCGAATGCCGCGCACTTCCCCACCGTCTTTGGCTTGGATTTCGGTGCGGGCCACCACGGCTCCCGGATCCACCCGATCGCCATCCTTCACCAGCAGGCGCGTGTGGGTGCTGCCCTGGGTCGGATCCGCAGACACATCCCGCCGCACCACCAGGGATTCCAAAATCACCAGTTGCAGGCGCTTGATGTCTTCGTCCGTTGGATCATCCACCAGTTCAATATCGGCGGCCAACTGCGGCGTGCCCTTATCCATTTCCAGGATCAGTTGGGTGCGCAGCAGGTCAATCCCTTCCACGGACTTAACCCGCTCACCGTCCTTGAACGGAATCCGCTGAACGGCCCGCAGTTTGATCGATCGCCCGGCTTCTTCGGCGGAATCTTGGCTTGGCACGGCCGGCTCATCGGGCACAGTGAATTCAATCACCGGCCGCAGCAACAGGCCCGACCCTTCCGGCGTTTCCACATATTCCACGCAAACCAGCTCTTCGGCCGGCAGCCCCGGAATAATGTCTTGACCGGGGGTGATGATTTGCCCATCGACGGTGGCCACCAAGTCCGGATCATCGACCATCCGCAGATCACCGGGCTTGATCGAAATTTCCCGCAGAATGTCGTTCTTTTGGATCACTTCCACGATCCCGGCGCTTTGGCAGAAGATGTCTTTGACGATCTCAGTGCCCGCTTCCACATACTGGCCGTCTTCCACCATCAACAGGGAGATGTCCTTGTTGATTTCGTGGGTTTCTTCGGGAATCCAAAGCAGCGTGCCCCCTTGGAGCACTTCATAACCCTGTTTGCCCTTGGCTTTTTTGGCCACTTCCACGCCGGAGTAGCGCAGAATCCCGCCAGTGCTGGTGCGGTAGTGGTCGTCAATCAGCTCAGCCACCACTTGGTTGTGCAACACCTTGGTGCCGGGGGTGGCAATCAGGGAGAACAGTTGTCCCCGATCGGTCTCAATCAGGTAGTGATCGCGACCTTGGGCGCTTTCGGTGCGGATCCGAGCTTCGTTCAGCAACACCGAGGCGGTGATAATTTCAATTTCCCGGCTGCCGGCCTTACCGTCGGCTTCGGCCACCTCGATCGGGAGGCGCACCACCCCGCCATGCTCCGTCACCAATCGGGTTTCCGCCAGGATGCTGTTGGCCTCTACCACGCTGCCATTTTTGACCGTGGGTTCAGCCCCCGGCGGCAGGTTGTAAACTTCCCCAGACAGCACCCAAATCAGCCCACTCCGCTGAGCAATCCGGGTGGTGTTGCCTTGGCGGTCTTTTTTCTCTTCGGGATAGACTCCATCGAACAGCACCTCACCGGCCATGTCCGAAGGCACGTCCTTGGTGGCTTTTTCGGTGGATTTCCGGGTGGTGCGCCCTTGGGCCTGCACCTCCACCAGCATTTGACCCAGCTTCACTTCTTCACCGCTGCGGGCAATCAGGATCGAACCTTGGCTAGCTTCGAAGGTTTCCTTTTTGCCACCGGCTTCCACGGTGAGTTTGGTGGGCGCTTCCAGCAACAGGGCATCTTCCCCGTGGCGGGTGCGGAAGGAGCGGGCGCGCAGGTTTTTGGGATATTTGACCACCCCATCAAAGGGCGCACGAATCTGACCGGCCACTTCCCCGGTGAAGACCCCCCCCGTGTGGAAGGTGCGCATGGTGAGCTGTGTCCCGGGTTCCCCGATCGACTGGGCCGCGATAATCCCCACCGCTTCACCCATGTCCACCATGCTGCCGTGGGCCAAGCTCCAGCCATAGCACTTTTGGCAGACCGATCGGGCCGCTTCACAGGTCAGGGGCGATCGCACGATCACCTCTTCCACACCCGCCGCTTCGATTTCCTTGGCCAACTCATCGGAAATGTCTTGGTTGCGGGCCGCCAGCACCTCGCCGGTTTGCGGATGAACCACATCCACCGCCACCACCCGACCCAACAGTCGGGAGCTAATTGGAATCAGGATTTTTTCATCGTCGGTCATGGCCCGAACCGGGATCCCCCGTTCCGTGCCGCAATCGGTTTCCCGAATGATCGTGTCCTGGGACACGTCCACCAACCGGCGCGTTAGGTAACCGGAGTCCGCCGTACGCAACGCCGTGTCCACCAACCCCTTACGCGCCCCGTAGGAGGAAATGATGTATTCGGTGACGGTCAGCCCTTCGCGGAAGTTAGTTTTAATCGGCAAGTCGATGATTTCCCCTTGGGGGTTCGCCATCAAGCCGCGCATCCCCACCAACTGGCGCACCTGGGACAGGTTCCCCCGCGCTCCCGAGAAGGCCATCATGTAGACGGAGTTCAGGGGATCGTTGGATTCAAAGTTGCGCACCACCTCATCTTTCAGGTTTTCGCTGGTGCCGTTCCAGGTGTCGATTACCTTTTGGAAGCGCTCCACTTCCGTAATTTCCCCGCGCACATATTTGGTTTCTGTGCGGCGGATTTCCTCTTCGGCGGCTTCCAGCAGTTGGCGCTTAATCGGCGGAATTTGCAGGTCATCGACGCTAATCGAGACCCCGGCACGGGTGGCGAATTTAAAGCCCAGATCCTTCAGGGCATCGGCAAGCTGGGAGGTGCGGGCCGTTCCATAGTGGGTAAAGGCCCAGGCAATCAGGTTCCGCAGTTGACCCTTACGGATCACGCGGTTGTAAAAGATGGGTTGGGTCGGTTGGTCAGCCATGATCGGTTCGATCTTGTTGCGGTGATGGGGCCAAGCAGGGAAAAGCGATCGCCCCGATCGGGGCCAGGGCCAACGGGGCGATCGCGCAGGCTGGATTAGCCGATGCTGAGGACAGCCTGTTGAATCGTTTGGTTCAGCAAAATGCGACCCGGCGTGGTGCGGATGTATTGGGCCAGCAGTTCACCATCGCACTCGCGCCGAAGGCTGAGGGGGCGGCGGGTCTTTTTGCCCAGGGTGATGGTGGTGGCGGTGCTGCCTGCGGGAATCGTCACCGACTCGGCCGGCTGGGCCACGCGAATCGTCACCTGCTCCGGCGTAATCCGAATCACTTGCCCCGTGGCGGGCGCACTCACACCGGCCGCCAAAGCCGTGCCTTCCACCACCACATGGCCGTTGTTAATCACGGGGGTTTCACCATTCAGGGACACATCGATGGTGTCTTCACCCACCATCACCCACTGCTCCCCAACGCCCTCGTCATGCTCCACGGGGCCGTTGTACTGCACCCAAACATAGGTGTGGAGGCCCACCTTGCCCCGATCGTAGGCGATCGTCGCATCATCCAGGCTGGCAAAGTAGCGCAGCACATCGGCCTTCTGGTTCGGGTTTTCGGCCGTTAGGTAGTAACAGCCCAACACCATGTCTTGGCTAGGGGTAATAATCGGGCGACCCGTAGCCGGGGACAGCACATTATTAGAAGCCAGCATCAGCAGGCGCGCTTCGGCCTGGGCTTCCAACGACAGGGGCACGTGTACTGCCATTTGGTCACCGTCAAAGTCCGCGTTGAAGGCCGGACAAACCAACGGGTGCAACTGAATGGCACGCCCATCCACCAAGATCGGTTCAAAGGCCTGAATCCCCAACCGGTGCAGGGTCGGAGCGCGGTTCAGCATCACCGGGTGGCCGTCAATCACCTCTTCCAACACATCCCAAACGGCGGGGTCATTGCGCTGGATCATCTTCTTGGCGGCCTTGATGTTGTTGACCAGGCCTTGCTTGATCAGCCGGTGAATCACAAAGGGCTGAAACAGCTCGATCGCCATTTCCCGGGGCAGACCGCATTGGTGAATCTTCAGATTCGGCCCGACCACGATTACGGAACGGCCGGAGTAGTCCACCCGTTTACCCAGCAGGTTTTGGCGGAAGCGGCCCTGTTTCCCTTCAATGATGTCCGACAGGGACTTCAGGGGGCGGTTGTTGGCTCCCACCACCGTCCGACCGCGCCGACCGTTATCAATCAGCGCATCAACGGCTTCTTGCAACATCCGCTTTTCGTTGCGGACAATGATTTCCGGAGCCAGGATCTCTTGCAAGCGAGCCAACCGGTTGTTGCGGTTAATCACCCGACGATAGAGATCGTTCAAGTCCGAGGTGGCAAACCGCCCCCCATCCAACTGCACCATCGGTCGCAGGTCGGGCGGGATCACCGGAATCACATCCAGCACCATCCACTCGGCCTTGGCCCCGGTGGCCACAAAGTTGTCAATCACCCGCAGGCGCTTGATCAACTTGGCCCGCTTTTGCCCCTTGGCCGTGGCAATTTCTTCCCGCAGGCGCTCGGCTTCCTGCTCCAGGGGAATATCCTGCAACAGGCGCTGAATCGCTTCGGCCCCGATGCCCACTTCCACGCCTTCGAGATCCGAGTCATCGGCGTAGAGGCGATCTTCAATTTCAATCCACTGCTCTTCGCTCAGCAGTTGCTTGTAGCTGAGATCCGCCGCATTGCCCGGATCGAGCACCACGTAGGAGTTGAAGTACACCACCTGCTCCACATCGCGCAGGGGCATATCCAACAGGATCGCCATGTAACTGGGGATCCCCTTCAGATACCAAACGTGGGTGACGGGGGCCGCCAGTTTGATGAAGCCCATCCGGTGACGACGCACCCGCGATTCGGTCACTTCCACGCCGCAACGTTCGCAGACAATACCGCGGTGGCGCACCCGCTTGTATTTGCCACAGTGGCATTCCCAATCCTTGGCGGGGCCAAAAATCCGCTCGCAGAATAGCCCGTCCATTTCGGGCTTCAGGGTGCGGTAGTTGATCGTTTCGGGCTTGGTCACTTCACCGACGATTTGACCGTTGGGCAAGGTACGCTCGCCCCATTGGCGAATCCGCTCGGGCGAGGCGATGCCGATCTTTACGTAGTCAAAGCGCTGCTTGAGTTTCGACATGGTTGTTCGGTGACGGTGGGCAATCAGCAGGCAAACGGGATTGGGTCGATCGCCCCAGACAGAGGATTCAGGGGGCGATCGATCCGCAGAACTCACACCTTACTCGTCGTCAAACCCTTCACGGGCAAACACTTCGTAAGTGGGACGGGTGGGCGCACGGCGAACGCCGGGGATATCGATCATCAGGTCTACCTCCACATCGCGGCTGGTGCCGTCGTCTTGGATTTCGCTCTTGTGGACGGCAATATCCAAGCAGAGGGATTGCAATTCGCGCATCAGCACCTTGAAGGATTCCGGCGTGCCAGGGCGCGGGATCGCTTTGCCCTTGACGATCGCGTTGAGGGCTTCGTTACGGCCCTGCATGTCGTCGGACTTGACCGTCAGCAGCTCTTGCAGGATGTAGGCGGCCCCAAAGGCTTCCAAGGCCCACACTTCCATTTCCCCGAACCGCTGACCGCCCTGTTGAGCCTTACCGCCGAGGGGCTGTTGGGTCACCAGCGAGTAGGGGCCGGTGCTGCGGGCGTGGATCTTGTCATCGACCAAGTGGACGAGCTTCAGCATGTAGCCCTTGCCGACGGTGACGGGGCGATCGAACGGTTCCCCTGTCCGGCCGTCATAGACCGTGATTTTGCCGGGATTTGTCGGCTCAAACAGCCAGTCCTTGCCGGTTTCGTCGCGGGCTTCCTGCAACTTGCCATGCACCGCCAAGCGGGAGGCTTCTGCCCCGTACATTTCGTCAAAGGGCGTGACCTTGAAGCGCATCCCCAACTGCTCACCGGCCCAACCCAGCAAGCACTCAAACACCTGACCGACGTTCATCCGGGAAGGCACCCCCAGCGGGTTCAGCACCACATCGACCGGGCTACCGTCGGGCAAGAAGGGCATATCTTCCACGGGCAGGATCTTGGAGATGATCCCCTTGTTGCCGTGGCGACCGGCCATCTTGTCGCCCACTTGGATTTTCCGCTTCTGGGCCACATAAACCCGCACGACCATGTTCGCGCCGGGAGGCAGCTCGTCGCCCTGTTCTCGGGTAAACACCCGCACATCGACGACGCGACCCTTTTCACCGTTGGGCACGCGCAGGGAGTTATCGCGCACGTCCCGGGCTTTTTCACCGAAGATCGCTCGCAACAGTTTTTCTTCCGGCGGTTGATCCGATTCACCCTTGGGCGTGACTTTCCCGACCAGGATGTCACCGGATTCCACCCAAGCGCCGATCCGGATGATGCCGTGCTCGTCCAGTTGGCGCAGGGCATCTTCGCCCACGTTGGGAATTTCGCGGGTGATTTCTTCGGGGCCGAGCTTGGTTTGGCGGGCTTCAATCTCGAATTTTTCGACGTGGATCGAGGTATAGACATCCTCGGCCACTAGGCGCTCACTGATCAGGATTGCGTCTTCGTAGTTGTAGCCTTCCCAGGGCATGTAAACGACGGTGACGTTTTGCCCCAGGGCCAGTTCGCCGCCTTCCGTGGAAGAGCCATCGGCCAGCACTTGCCCGGCCACCACGCGCTCGCCGCTGTAGACCAAGGGCCGCTGGTTAAGGCAGGTGTCCTGGTTCGATCGCTGGTATTTTTGCAGCTCGTATTCCAGGATGTTGCCGTCTGGATCCTTGACGCGGATTTCCTTGGCGGACACGTAGACCACTTCCCCGGCGGTGCGGGAAACGATCACCATCCCCGAGTCACGGGCGGCCTGGGCTTCCAAGCCAGTACCCACCAAGGGGCGCTCGGGCCGCAACAGGGGCACGGCCTGCCGTTGCATGTTCGATCCCATCAGGGCCCGGTTTGCGTCGTCATGCTCCAGGAACGGAATCAGGGAGGTTGCCACCGAGATAATCTGCACCGGGGAAACAGCGATGTAGTCCACCTGATCGGGACTGGTGGTGGTGAATTCCTGGCGGTAGCGCACGGGCACCGATTCCCCAAGGATGTAGCCGTTTTCGTCCATGGGCACATCCCCAGGAGCTACGCGCACATCGTCCTCTTCGTCGGCGGTCATGTAGATCGGTGAGCGATCGAGCCGGACGCGGCCATTTTCCACCGGGAAGACCGGGGTGGTGATGAAGCCGTAGGGATTGACGCGGGCATGGGTGGCCAGGGAGCCGATCAGACCAGCGTTGGGGCCTTCTGGCGTTTCGATCGGGCAAATCCGGCCATGGTGGCTGGGGTGAATGTCGCGCACCGCGAAGCCCGCCCGCTCCCGGGTCAGACCGCCGGGGCCGAGGGCACTCAGACGGCGCTTGTGGGTCAACTCCGCCAGAGGATTAGTCTGATCCATGAACTGGGACAGTTGGCTGGAGCCGAAGAACTCCTTAATCGCCGCCACCAGAGGTTTTGGGTTGACCAAAGAAGCGGGCGTTAGGGAATCCGCATCGGATACGGTCATCCGCTCGCGAATGATCCGCTCCAGCCGGTTAAGGCCCACGCGCACTTGGTTTTGCAGCAGCTCACCCACGGAACGCACCCGGCGGTTACCCAGGTGGTCGATGTCGTCGGTGCTGCCCAGGTCAAATTCCAGATTGATCAGGTAGTCGATCGCCGACAGAATATCCTGCGGGGTCAACACGCGCACCGTGTCGGGAATATTCAGGTGCAGCTTGCGGTTGATCTTGTAACGGCCCACTTTGCCCAAGTCGTAGCGCTTGGGATCAAAGAAGCGCGAATCTAACAGTTGCTGACCACCCGAAACCGTCGGCGGTTCGCCCGGTCGCAGCTTGCGGTACAGCTCCATCAGCGCTTCTTCTTCCGAGAAGTCGCCTTCTTTTTCGATCGTCCGTTGGAAATATTCCGGGTGACGCAGCCCATCGAGAATTTCTGCCGTCGTCCAGCCCAAGGCCTTCAGCAGCACTTGGGCCGACAGTTTGCGGGTCTTGTCGATCCGCACCCAAACCATGTCGTTTTTGTCGGTCTCAAACTTCAGCCAAGCGCCCCGGTTGGGAATCAAGCTGGCCGAATAGGTGCGGCGACCGCTCTTGTCAATTTCAAACTTGTAGTAAACACCGGGGCTACGGACGATCTGATTCACGATCACCCGTTCCGCGCCGTTGATGATGAAGGTTCCCCGTTCCGTCATCAGGGGCAGATCGCCAATAAAGACTTCTTGCTCCTTGATTTCGCCGGTTTCTTTGTTGATCAACCGGGTCGGCACATACATTTGCACCGAATAGGTGGCATCCCGCCGCTTGGCTTCATCAACGTCGTATTTGGGCCGCTTCAGCTTGTAGTTTTTGCCGATGAAGTGCAGCTCCAACTTGCCGGTATAGTCCGTGATCGGGGAGAAGCTATCGAGTTCTTCGATCAGGCCTTCTTCGAGAAACCAACGGAAGCTGGCCCGTTGAATTTCAATCAGGTCGGGCAGCAGAAACGAAGGGGTCGTGGTCGCGAGTTTGTCGGTCATGCGTCTCCTGGGGGCGGTGATGCCAAGTGCAAACCCGTTGGCAGATGGAACGCGGGCAGCAAAACAGCAGCAAAACAACGGTGACCGGGCTTGGCAAGGGGCAAATCGCAGGGGCGATCGCCCGGCCCGGCTGCGGGGCCCTAGGCGAGGGCCAGGGCGGGAACGGTGGGTTCGATCGACTGGGGCAGTCGGAACAACTGGCGAGCATTGGCGCTGGTCTGCTCACCCAGGGCGATCGGGTCAAGATTCCGCAGGGCGGCTACCTGGTTGAGCACCGAAACCACGTAGGCCGGTTCATTGCGACGACCGCGATGGGGAACGGGAGCCAAAAATGGGCAATCCGTTTCCACCAACAGGCGATCGAGCGGCACAACCTTGGCGGATTCCTGAATGTCTGGGGCATTCTTGAAGGTGACCGTGCCGCTGAAGCTAATGTGAAACCCAAGCTCCACAAACTGCAATGCCTGCTGAGGGGTACCTCCCCAGCAGTGCAAAACTCCCGCCGGACAACCCGGGCGATCGCGCAGAAACGCAAGCATTTCCTCAGCAGCGTCGCGGCAATGGATGATCACCGGCAGACCCAAATCGCTGGCCAAATCAAGCTGGGCCCCAAAGGCCGCCAACTGCACTTGATGGGCCGTTGATTTATAGAAGTCGAGACCGGTTTCACCAATGGCCACCACCTTCGGATCCGATTGAGCCAAGGTGCGAATTTGCTCGCCCAACGCCTCTTGCCACTGATGTTCCGCCTCCAGTGGGTGTAGCCCAACGGCGAAAAACACTTCAGGGCAAGCCTGAGCGATCGCCTGAATCGCCCCAAACTCGCCCGGATGCACACAAGCGTGAACCAACGCGTCAACGCCGGCCGCCAACCAACGCTGGCGAACGGCGCTGAAATCATCACTAAAGTTGGGAAAATTAACGTGAACGTGCGTGTCGATCGCTTTCACGGCGCGTTTACCCACCTCGACTACGGCTAAGGGTTAATGCTTGGGATCTCAGCCCAGCAGTCTCAGTCAGCGATGGACAACGCACCAAGGGTGGCGAGGCCCCATCGCCCAACCAACCCTTAAGCAGCGACAGCCTTCTTCAGGTAGCTGGCCAACTTCGACTTTTTGCGCGCGGCGTTGTTGCGGTGATAAACACCCCGCTTCACGGCCTTGTCAATTTTGCTGGCAGCGTTGGACAGATTGGCTTGGACAGCTTCCAGGGCTTCCGGCGAAGGGTTAGCCGCGTAAGCATCCACCGACGACAGATATTTCTTGGTCAGGGTTCGCACCGCCGACTTATAAGCTTTATTACGCAGTCGATTACGCTCTGCGATCTGAACGCGCTTGATTGCAGACTTAATATTAGCCACGGTCGATCTCTTAGGATTTCGATTGCAACGTTGACACTAGATTCCCATGCCGGGGCAAGGGGGACACCCAAACCAGAGGATTTGGGTTCTTGCTTGTTTCTCGTGGTCGAGTCTTCCGCGCCTTCGTTCTAGGATGAGACCAGGAAAAGTCTCAGGGTCGCTCCGCAGGCTGACACCGCTACAATGAGCGGTCAAGAAGCATCGGCACTGGTTCCTTGGGCCTGGTGAGTCGTGACGCTGGTGAGCAAGAAAAAATTTCGGCTCTGGCAGTCACCCTTTGGCAAGGCTGGACAAGGAGAGATTGGACGGTGTTGGAACTGCCCGGCGATCCATAATAACACCCACTGCCGGAACTCGTGCAAAGAACTCCGGAATTTTGTTAAAAAATGTTTTAATACTCACCGCATTAGCCCAGCGATCGCGCCAGAATCCCGATCGCTTTTTAAGCCTTGCTCTCAGGAGCCAAGGTTTTCAGGCTGCCGAGTGTTTCTATAATGATGACTACGCCGATCTCGTCGGTAGCCACGGGGCGCTGCGAGGTCGCCGAATTGGACGACCAGGACGCGAAGACTCCATGTTGCGAATTATTACCGAATTGGCCGAGGCCCGGTCGGAGCTACGGCGGATTTGCGATCGCACCCACGATGAGCAGGTGACGCATAAGGAAGCCACCGTGCGTCAGATCCTCCAAACCGTGAAGCGCCAAGGCGATCGGGCCTTGCTAGCCTACACGGAAGAGTTTGACAAGCAGATTTTAACTGCCGAGCAACTTCGCGTCACGGGGTCGGAACTGGATGCGGCCTACCAACAGGTTTCCAAGGAACTCCTGTCGGCGATCCAACTGGCGAGCCGACAAATTGAGGAGTTTCACCGGCTGCGCGTTCCCAAAAGCTGGGTGCAATTTGGCGATCGAGATGTGGTCTTGGGCAAGCGCTACACGCCGGTCGATCGCGCCGGTCTCTACGTTCCCGGTGGGCGGGCTGCCTATCCCAGCACCGTGCTGATGAATGCGATTCCGGCCAAGGTGGCCGGGGTAGAGCGAATTGTGATGGTGACCCCGCCGGGGCCCGGGGGTGCTTTGAACCCGGCCGTGCTAGTGGCGGCCCAAGAGGCGGGCGTGACGGAAATTTACCGGGTGGGCGGGGCCCAGGCGATCGCCGCCCTCGCCTACGGGACGGAAACGATTCCGAAAGTGGACGTGATCACCGGCCCGGGCAATGTTTACGTGATGTTGGCCAAGGGGCAAGTCTACGGCACGGTGGGCATTGACTCCCTCGCTGGGCCCTCAGAAGTGCTCGTGATTGCCGATCGCACCGCTGACCCCACCCACCTGGCTGCCGACCTGCTAGCCCAGGCTGAGCATGACCCCATGGCCGCCGCAATCCTGATCACCACCGATGGCGACCTGGCCGGAAAGGTAGTGAACGAGGTCAAGGATCAACTGGCAGATCATCCTCGGCGGATTGATACGGAAAAGGCGATCGCCCATTTCGGCCTGGTCGTCGTGGTGGAAACGCTGGAGCTGGCGGCGGAATTATCCAACGAATTTGCACCGGAACACTTGGAATTGGAAGTGGCGGAACCCTGGGATCTGCTGGAGCGGATTAAACATGCCGGAGCCATCTTCCTGGGCCACTCCACGCCGGAAGCAGTGGGCGACTACCTCGCGGGCCCCAACCACACCCTGCCCACCTCCGGCGCAGCCCGCTATGCCTCGCCCCTGAGCACGGAAACCTTCATGAAGCACTCCAGCATCATTTCCTATTCCGCCGGGGCCCTGTCGTCCGTGTCTTCGGCGGTGCAGGCATTGGCGGAAGCGGAGGGTCTGCCGTCCCATGGCTATTCCGTGAAGGTGCGCACCGATCGCCCCAGTCCCGAACGATAGGGGGGATCAGCAGGCAATTGGGCACTTTAGGGCAATTAGAAGTTGAGATTTGTTGCAGATTGTTACCTGTTGTTGTAACTCTTCATATCCCATCCCCCATCCCCCCAAAGGAGATTGATAGACTAAACAACAGTTTTTTTAAGGCTTTTGATCTTTAGTGATCTTTGGCAAGCCGTTTTTAAAATCCCAACGCAGCCTTTGATCCCACACAACCGCTGTGCAGTTGTCAGGAAAAAATCGCTGCTGCTCATCCCGTTGACGACCCTTCCCTAGCACGCTGATAGATCCGTTCAGATTGCGCCAGTCAGATCGATCTAGATCCTGTCTGGCTCAGTCATCCGCCCAACCCGTACCTCGATCGCACTAAGCAATTCATGGTTAGCACTCCCCAAAAACCGCAAGCCGTCCAGCCGGGAGTCAAAGTTCCCGCCAAGGACACGATCCTCACGCCGCGCTTCTACACCACCAACTTCGAAGAAATGGCGGCGATGGATATCTCCGCCAACGAAGAGGAACTCCAAGCGATCATCGAAGAATTTCGGGTGGACTATAACCGCCACCACTTCGTGCGCGATGAGGAGTTCAACCAAAGCTGGGATCACATTGACGGCAAAACCCGCGAGCTGTTCATTGAGTTTCTGGAGCGCTCCTGCACCGCTGAGTTTTCGGGCTTCTTGCTTTACAAGGAACTGTCGCGGAAACTGAAGGGCAAAAACCCGGTGCTGGCCGAAGGGTTTGAGCTGATGTCGCGGGATGAAGCACGCCATGCGGGCTTCCTGAACAAGGCGATGACGGACTTCAACCTGTCGCTAGATTTGGGCTTCCTGACCCAAAGCAAGAGCTACACCTACTTCGCACCGAAGTTCATCTTCTACGCGACCTACCTGTCGGAAAAGATCGGCTACTGGCGCTACATCACGATCTATCGCCACCTGGAAAAGAACCCCGAAGACCGGATTTATCCGATCTTCCGCTTCTTTGAAAACTGGTGCCAAGACGAGAACCGCCACGGCGACTTTTTCGATGCGGTGCTGCGGGCCAATCCCCAATTCTTGAACGATTGGAAAGCCCGTCTCTGGTGCCGGTTCTTCCTGCTGTCGGTGTTTGCGACGATGTTCTTGAACGATCTGCAACGGAGCGGGTTCTACGCGGCGATCGGGCTGAACGCTCGCGACTATGACATCGAAGTAATTAAGAAGACCAACGAAACGGCGGGTCGGGTGTTCCCGATCGTCCTGGATGTGGAGAACCCTGAGTTCTATGAGCGGCTTGATCGCTGTGCCGCCAACAACATCAAGTTGGGTGAAATCGCTGCCTCAAACGAACCGGGCTTCGTGAAGACCCTGCAAAAGTTGCCGTTGATTTTGAACACGGCTTGGCAGCTCATTGCCCTGTTCCTGATGCCGCCCATCCGGGTTGACCAAAATTGGTCGGTGGCTCGCTAGAACTCGGGAATTAGCCCTGATTTGACTGTCATTTCGAGCTGATTGGGTGGCCAGTGCTGAGCATTGGCCATCTTTTTTGTCTCTTCTTCTTTTGGCTCTTTTCTGCGTTTTGATCGCTTTTTCTGGCCCATTCGGCCGGTCATTTGCGCACCATCAAGCAATGATTCGTTGACCTTCCTAGACAGCGGTAAGGCCGTTCGCTACCCTGAAGTCTGTAGTGACGGCTCTGCCGTATCCCGATCGAGATGGTTCTCTGTGCCTTGCCATGACTGCTTCTAGCACAAAACGCCGCCGCCAACTGCCTTGGCTCCATCGCCACGGTCGCACCGTAATTGCGGGCATCGCCGGAACCGGTTTGGTGCTCACCAGCTATCTAACCGTGGTGAAGTTAACGGGCGCAAAGGCGGCTTGCCCCACAGAAGGGTGCGATCGCGTCCTGAACAGTCCCTATGCCGAGGTGTTGGGGATACCGCTGCCGCTGATTGGGATGTTGGGCTATGGCGCGATGTTGTTGTTGGCGCTGGCTCCTCTGGTAACCCAACAGGCCCGTAAGGATCTGCAAGTGCAGATTGAAGAATGGAGCGGCTTGCTGTTGGTGGCGGGCGGCGCAGCGATGGCCACGTTCAGCGGCTATTTGATGTATGTGATGGTCTCGGAAATTCGCGAGACTTGTCTCTATTGTTTGGGGTCGGCGTTCTTTTCCCTGTCGCTGTTTGGCCTGGCCCTCAGCAGTCGCCGTTGGGATGATTTAGGGAAACCCATTTTTACGGCGATCGGGTTGGCCATCATCACGCTGGTGGGAACCTTGGGGGTCTATGCCACTCCCAGCGGATCCAGTTCCAACGGCTCGGAAATGTTCACCATCAAGACCACTTCCGGCCCAGCGGAAATTGCTTTAGCCGAGCACCTAACCAAAACGGGAGCACAGGAATTTGGAGCCTATTGGTGTCCCCACTGCCACGAGCAGAAAGAACTGTTTGGCAAGGAGGCGGCCGCAAAGCTGCCCTATGTGGAGTGTGATCCCAACGGCAAGAACGCTAAACCGGATCTTTGTCGGGCGGCGGGAATTCGCAGTTTCCCCTCCTGGAAAATTGGCGGCAAGCTCTATGAAGGGGTGACTCCGCTCGATCGCCTGGCGGATTTGTCGGGTTATCAGGGCGATCGCACCTTCCGCCAAGGAAGCCTTCAGGAACTGCCAAACCGCGCCGCCCCGATCCCAGAACCCGCCCCTAGTCCTTAAACCCCAATGCCTTTCAGCCCAACACCTGAGTTCAGGAGGTTGGGCGTTGTCGATTTTGGGGCCATGATGGGGAGTTGGGCCGAAAATCTTGAAAAATTTGCAAATGCTTCGCCGGATCAGGCAACTTTTCGCTAGAAAAGCTAAAACAGACGGAATTTGCGTCAGCAGCGGCTGATTAAGCCCCCCTGAGCACCACGGAGATGGACACTAGCTCAGCGGGGCCGGATACGGAACGCGGTGAACTCAAAAACTGGGTTCAGGTGCTGGGTGCAGATGCCATTCGATCGCGATCGCGCGTATGAGACCGGAGCTGCCCTAAATTGGCTGGGATTTCCATATTCAAGGCTCGCCCCCCCAAAACCGTTAATTACGCCGTAACGAAGCCAATTCAAGAGAGTGAGGTATCTATACACGATCCTTAATCTCTGAAGCGTTACGATTGAGACCAGGAGCAGTCAGCTAGAATCCAGAAAAGATCGTCAAACATCTTGCCGGGGGCGGCCACTTTTGACCTGGCCCATTTGGCTTGACTCGATCCAGTATTTCCGATCAGGGTGGCGTGCCAACGGCTATTCGCGATGTTCTGTTTAGGCATTCTGTTTAGGCGTTCTGTTTAGGCGTTTCGTTTAGATGCTCCGTTTAATAGTCCTCGTGATTTGATTACTCGATTTAATCACCCAAGCTTGATCACCCATCGATCAACCAACCCTGATCACTCTTGAGACCTCTGACAGTGGCTGCTATGCAGATTTGTCCCCAGTGCCAATGTGAAAACCCTGATGACAACAAGTACTGTCAGCAGTGTGGTGCCTCGCTCGATCGACTGCTCTGTCCGGAATGCGGCACTGAGAATCCCGTCGGTCAGCTCACCTGTAGTGACTGTGGCGAGGCGATCGGGACAGTTCTGCAAGCTCTTTTGGTGCCGCCGGAACCGGATGCCGCTTGGCCAAATCTCCCCGAGACCAATGATCCCGACCAGCCTTTTCTGCGCTACAAGCCCTTGACTCCGATTCGGGCAATTGATGCCAGCGCCCAATATCAAACCCAAGTGCTGGATCAACAGCCCTATCGACTGCGATTTTTCGATCGCTGGTTGCACCAGCCGATCGAGGGCGACGCGGAACCCACCTTGCCCCCCAGCTCTCAACCCGCCACTTACGAACTCTCGATCGAGTCCCAAATTCCCTCCATTGCCCAACCCTATCTGCTGCTCGATTCACAACTGGGCCAACGCTTGCCCCAGGTCTACGACACCTGGCAAGGAGAAGGCTGGCAAGTTCTGTTGATTGAGGATCGATCGGACTGGAAATCCCTGAGCGATCTGTGGCGAGATCCCGACACACCCACCCTGCAAGTCCTGCACGATCTCTACGAAATGCTCGACCTTTGGGAAGAGCTAATTCCCGTGCAATGTACCGCCAGTCTGCTGGTGCTCGACAACCTGTGTGTTGACGAAGACAGCGTTCTGAGCCTCAAGCGTCTGCATGACCCCACCGCGCATCCGGAGCAGCCCACCGCCGCCAGCAGCCTCACGCACTTGGGCGAAGCCTGGCTACAGTTGCTGACCCAAGCGGAACACCCAGGAGCCGACTCCTTGATTAACCTGGCTCAACTGATTGCTCGGGGTCAGTTCACCAGCCCCGACGTGGTGCGCCAGCACCTGCGGCTCATTGCCGACAACTTGGAGCAAAAATCCCCCGTAGCGGCGATCGCCGCCACCAGCCTGAGCGAAAGCGTGGCCATGCCCTCTAGCTCGGTTGTTCCTAACGGTGGCAATCCGCTCGCTAATCTTCCCCTCAGCAGCCTGCGGGATGACGATGAGGACGATACACCCACAATCGTCCTGCCCATGAAATTGTCGAGTCTGGATGAGGCGGGGCGCACCGATATTGGTCGCCAGCGAGATCACAATGAGGACTACTTCGGCATTTACACCAACTTCCAGCGCCTGGAAACCCCCAACGGCAGGACGGTTCGGGCCCACAATCTCTATATCCTCTGCGACGGGATGGGGGGCCATGCCAGCGGGGAAGTGGCCAGCCA
The DNA here is from genome assembly GCF_002742025.1 of Limnothrix sp. PR1529. Taxonomy (NCBI): domain Bacteria; kingdom Bacillati; phylum Cyanobacteriota; class Cyanophyceae; order Pseudanabaenales; family Pseudanabaenaceae; genus Limnothrix; species Limnothrix sp. PR1529. The sequence continues at coordinate 37,755 of NZ_LIRO01000114.1, read as the reverse complement.
CTTGGCGGTCAAGACCCTTCAGGACTATTTCCAAACCAATTGGCAAACTGAAATGCCCCCGATCGAGGCCATTCGAGAGGGCATCTTCATTGCCAATCAGGCCATTTACGACGAAAACCAAAGCGAGCAGCGATCGGGCAGTGGACGAATGGGAACCACCCTGGTTTTAGTGCTTGTCCACAACTCCAAGGTGGCCGTGGCCCACGTGGGAGACAGCCGGCTTTATCGGCTCACCCGCCGTCGGGGTCTTGAGCAAATCACCACCGACCACGAAGTCGGACAGCGGGAAATTCAGCGCGGCATTGACCCCGATGCCGCCTACAGCCGCCCCGATGCCTATCAACTCACCCAAGCTCTGGGGCCCCGCGATAACACCGGAGTGGATCCAGAAATCCAGTTTTTGGATCTGGATGAAGATGCTCTGTTGTTGCTCTGTTCCGATGGATTGAGCGACAACGACTTGATTGAAACCCACTGGCAAACCCACTTAGCCCCACTGATTAGCTCTCGCGCCAACCTTGACCAAGGGGTTTCGCAACTGGTGGAGCTGGCAAATCAGCACAATGGCCATGACAACATCACGGCCCTGCTGATTCGAGCGAAGGTGCAGCCCAACATGGACAGCATGTTGATGTAGAGCTGGGCGCTGATTGACGTAGAACTGGGCACTGAACTGGGCCAGTCGGCCAGGCTTCCTCAATGGTTTAACCAACATCCAGGAAGCCACGGTTGATCGAGCGGGGAGCGGGCTGAGTTCCTAGAAGCTAAATTCCTAGAACAGAGTGATCTTGGGGTTTTCATCGATGCGAACGGTGAGCGATCGCTCGATTTGCCCTAGGTATTGGAGTTTCGAGATCCCATCCTCAGGATGAGTGACCGATCGCGCACGGATGGTCAACGAAGGCTTACCCCCCACTCGTCCAGGGGAGTAGAGGTCGATCGCGGCTTGCTTGAGGGTGGCCACCAACGCCTCCGCTGGCAAGTCTGGCGAAACGGCGATCGTGGCGAGGGTTGCTCCCGTGTCATAAACCAGTTGGTAGGGGGCGGCTCCCTCAATGCGCGGCCGTTCCCGGAGGCTGAGGCCAAAACCAAACAACCCCGCCGCCACCACGATCGTGAACGCGGTGACTCCCACCAGTCGAAATCGCCAGGCCCAGCCCAACACAAACGCCAAAATGGTCAAGAGCAAAAACAGACCATCGGCCGCCAAAGTCCACTTGGCCCCCTCGATCGCCAGTTCCGTCAGCCCTTTGCCATTCAAAAGTTGACTGAAATCCATCGCTTGCATTCCCCTTGTCTTCGCTATTTTTGGTCTTCGTTGTTTTTTAGATTGGCTATCTTTCAGATTGAGCTGTCTTGCAGATATTGATCTTTCAACATTCTTTTGGCTATTACGAGAGTGCCCGAAAAGTAGCCTGAGGGGCGAACCAATCGCCAACAGTTGCGGGGGCAAGGCGCTTCAGCCCCTTGTCTGGGCCGGTTGATGAAACCCACAAATCAGTAGTTTTGGCTTTTCAGACATCCTCTGATGGGATCTTTGAAAAGTTGGGAATACCCAAAAAAAGGGGTGGCTCACTGTCCACCCCTCAGACTCTATCGGTTTTGCTTCCACCGATGCAAGCGCACCACATGAGCGCAGCCGAATCAGCGCAACCGATTAGCTCCTCTGCATCTTGGCGATCGGGAACCGTTCTGCGATTTGGCCCCGATCCCCAATGGCTCAGGTTTTAATCGTCATCACCCTTGCCGAAGCGCTTACCAATACCGGGAGGCAGGGTGTCAAACGTCCGCTTGCCACCAACGATCTGTTTCGCCAATCCGGGCGGCAGACCCAACAAACCACCGCCCAGGCTGATGTTGGTGATGTTCGTGATGTTCGTAATATTGGTGATGTTCGTCACGTTGGTGGTGGAACCGCCGAGGCTACCACCCGTAGTGCCGCCGCCCGTGGTGCCGCCTGTGCTGCTACCGCCGCCCGTGCTACCACCCGTGCTACCGCCCGTGTTGGTGTCCGGCAGGCCAAAGATGCGGAAGTTGCTGGCGATCAATTCTGCTTCGGAGTAGATCTTCAGCGAGAAGCCCGAGGAAACCTTGACGATCGAGAAGAAGTTGCCATCTTCGTCGCGGCCCTTTTGGGTCACGGCTTTCAGCACATCGCCACCGGACTTGAAGCCCAAATTCGCCGCCAGGGCAATTCGATCGTCCTTCGTAGAGAAGTCATAAATCGTCGCTTCGCCGGTCAAGGGGTCGATCGAGCTGCTGCCCGTCGTGGAACCGGTTGTGCCCGTGCCCGTCGTACCCGTACCAGTTGTACCCGTACCAGTTGTACCCGTGGCCGTCGTGCCCGTACTAGTTGTACCCGTGCTCGTCGTACCCGTGCCCGTAGTCCCGGTGGTGGTTCCGAGCGTAGTCCCCGTGGTGGAAGTCGAACCCGTCGTGCCGCCCGTGGTCGATCCGCTCGTGCCGCCCGTCAACGAATCGGAACCCGTAGTGGCCGTCACATCCAACTTGCCAAACAGGAACACATCCTTACCAGCGCCACCCCACAGGGCATCCTTACCGTAGCCACCCTCGATCGAGTCGTCACCTTCGCCACCCAGGATCGAATCATCGCCCTGATCGCCCACCAGGATATCTTTGCCAGCGCCACCGACAATAAAGTCATTGCCATCGCCGCCAAAGATCAGGTCATCCCCAGCATTGCCCGTCAGGATGTCATCGCCACCGAAGCCAAAGATCTTGTCATCGCCACCCAGGCCATTGAACACATCTTTGTTGGAACCACCCCGGAAGAAATCATCTCCCTCGCTGGGCCGGTCAGACAAAGGCGAATTCGTGAAATCTGCATCCCGTTTTTCCTTGATGCCGAATTCTAGGAAGTGCTTGAACAGATTCTTGACCTGTCCGCCCTTGAAGGCCTTGGAAAGGTCTTCGTTGAAATCCAGGTAGAGATCTTGGTTGAACTTGGGTGAAGGGCTGAGACCCTTGGCAAAACCAACCGCTTGGAAGTGGGCAAAAGCGCTGCTGAATTGGCCGCTGGCAACCGCCGCTGCGGCATCCGGATTGGCTTCCAGATAATACTTGCCATCAAAGAATGTGCCGCTGTTGCGTCCTTCCTTGACCCCAACAGTCAAGAAGTGCTTGTAGCTGTAGGAAAACGACAGATTGTTGAACAGAATGAACCCGTCAACATCACCGTTGGTCTTCAGGTATTCATTGGGGTTGAAGAAGTAGCTGCCCACCCGCCGTTCTTGAACACCGGCTTTGATGAAGTGTTCAAAGGCGCTGCGGAAGCCGCTAGCTTTCAGCGAAATCTTCAGGTCAACGTTTAGCTCCAGATATGCCTTCGGATCGAAGACCAACGAAGGGGCCCGATCTTCAAACTGTCCAACCGTTAGGAAGTGCTGATAGGCGCTCTTGATGGAGCCACTTTGCACAGCGGCGACCACATCAGGATTTTGCTCCAGATAGAACTTTTCGTCGAAGCAAAGGGACGGGTCGATCGCGGCTCCCGTTGTGGTTCCGGTGGGGTCGGGGGTTGTACCCGTGGTTCCAGTCGTGCCCGTGGTACTCGTGGTTCCGGTCGTGCCGGTCGTGTCTGTGGTTCCGGTCGTTGTCCCGGTGGTTCCCGTTGCGCCCGTAGTTGTCCCGGTGGTTCCAGTTGTTGTCCCGGTGGTTCCCGTAGTTGTCCCGGTGGTTCCCGTTGTGCCCGTAGTTGTCCCGGTGGTTCCGGTCGTGCCCGTGGTTCCGGTCGTGCCTGTGGTTCCAGTCGTGCCCGTGGTCGTCCCGGTAGTTCCCGTGGTCGTCCCGGTGGTTCCCGTCGTACCAGTCGTGCCCGTGGTGCTCGTGGTTCCGGTGGTTCCCGTCGTGCCCGTGGTTCCGGATGTGGTGGTTGGGGTGGTGGAAGTTGGAATAACTACAGTGTCCGTGGTGGGTGTTGTAGCCATGGTTGTTGATGTCCTCAGATATTGCTGATTAAGTCCCTAGATCTCGACTGGATGAGACAGATGAACGGGCTTGTTCACCTGCCATTTCGATCGCAGTCCATGGGCTGGGCAATCGTATTTCGAGCGATCGGGAAACAATGATTTGCTGATGGTGCGTTATTTCACAGCCCACAGCCTGCATCGAAATAATTGCGATACACCCAAATGCTTAGGATTGAAATTTCCTATAGCCGATCGATTCAGGTCAGTTACTGAGTCGATCGGTTTGCTGTTACGAGCTTTTGGCATCTCTGCCTTGTCAGACGAAGGGTTCCCAAATTGGTTCCCGTTCAATTTCTAAAATTCTGGATATTTTTTTGCATGGGTCTGTGACCATAATTTTTTTGAATTACTGTGAAATGCATGATAGTTCCCGCAGAAAGTTGGGTAATCTAAGAAAATTTGCAAGATTATTTTTAGCGGAATTTTTTAGGATCACAACCGCAAGACCCTGCTGCAAGAGAGCGATTCGAGCCTGGCAATAACTCCCAACTTCTACAGGATGATTGACTGCGAAATCGGACGCTTATGCCAGGTTGAAAACCGGCTAATGGCCCCGTGACTGTTGACCCCAATTTGCTGATCCCTCTCTTTGCCCAACCTTTGCCCAAGCTGATGTTCTGAAGGGATGCTTGGGGTAGGGTGGAATGGGCAGTTAACCGGATGCGCCGGGCTTGTGGAGTTGCATTGTGGATCGGTTGGACTATCGTGGAGCGCTAGTGGTTTTAGCGGATGGGATGGGGGGACAGTTGGGCGCGTTTTATCGATCGCTCCTGGGAGATCCGGTGCGATCGATCGGTTCGGGCTATTGGGAATTTGGGCTAACGGGCGGTCTGCGCTTAGGAATTTTTCGGCCCCAACCCGAACAGATGGAACGCTTTCAGGGCGCAACGGGGGGCCTTTGTCTCTGCTTGGAAGTAGTGAATTTGGATCAAGCGATCGCCCTGGTGAGCGATCGGGGGGCCACCTTGGCGGGGCCGGTGCGCATTGCGAGCCACGGCCGGGAAATTGACGCGATCGACCCGGCGGGGAACCGTTTGATTCTCTATGAGCCAAATGAATTGGCGAATTCTGGAATTAAGAATTCTTGAACTCAAGGACTTGAACTCAAGGAATTGATCGACAGCTATTGATCAACAACTTGATCAATAACTAAAGAACTGAGCCACTGGCGGCTAAAACTTGCTCGATCGCCCGAGCGGCCCCATCCTCCTCCACCGACGGCGCAACCCATTGGGCGATCGCTTTGACCGGTTCCGGCGCATCCCCCATGGCCACCCCCAAACCGGCATAGGCGATCGCTTCCGAATCATTGAAGTTATCGCCCACAAACATCACCTGCTCCGGCCGTAAACCCAACTGTTGCTCCGCCAAGTGCCGCAGTGCATTGCCCTTGTTCACATCCGGGTGCGCCACTTCCAAAAAGGTGGACACGGACGTGGTGAGGTAAGCTTCCTGGGCACAGTAGCGCTGGCGCAGTTTTTCCAAAAGATCGCGGGTTAAGTGGCGATCGGGACTGAGGGCCAACACCTTCGTGGGTTCGGGGCCCTGAGCCAGCACTTGCCGCAAATCTCCCACTTCGATCGGGGTCACGCCCGTGCGATCGGCATAATCCTGGCTGGCCGGTGTCAGGTGGCGAATCAGCAAGCGATCGTTCACATACAAATGCACCGACAGGCGATCGCCCCAGGCCGGCTCCTCCAAAAAGTCAACCACCTCCCGCGCCACAGCCCGATCCAGCGGGCGGTGAAACAGTGGCTTGGGCTTAGGGCGATCGGCCGGTTGGCTGTGGTCGGGTTGATCCATCCAAGCCCCCTGATAGGCAATCAGCGGTAGGGGGGTTTGAATCTCCCGATGAAACCGCAACGCCGAGCAATACATGCGCCCTGTGGCAATGGTGACAGCCAAGCCCCGGGCCTGAGCCGCTTGGATCGCGGCCAGAACCGGGGGATTAATTTGGTTATTTCGACCCGCGATTGTGCCGTCAATATCCAACACAATCAACCGAATTGCACGGGCCAAATGATGGGGAAATGGCTGCTGTCCGCCACTGCCCGATTGCCAAGCTTCTGTAAACACCATCGGAAGGCCCCTCGCCCTGAAGTCACGGCCTGAACGCTCCAAAGTCTAACGCTCTCCCCAGGGCCAAACCTAGCCAAGAACGGTCTCTGGCAGGGGGAGGGCGATCAAACCATGGAGCATTCAGCAACTACACGCAGCCGTGGGGCTAGGCCGCAATGGCGCATCGGGAATGCATCGATGGTGAGTCTGCGAGTTCAAACAGTGGATCCGCCAAAAACCCAAACTTGGGTCGCCGCGCCACTCGCAACCATCCAAAGCCTTCGCTAAAGTGGTTGGTTGCGAGCATGGCCACTATTGCGGATTGGATCCAAAAGGTTCTTGGCCAACGCCAAGGTTTTCATAGCTCCCTTCCAGGGAAGCCCACAGGGATTGCAGTTCATGAAAAGCTTCCTCGGGTGAGAGCTTGCCGTTGGTCTCCAAGTTGCAAATGAAGCCAACTCGTTGGGCAAACTCTTGGAGGTTCGCGTTAAAGACCAAATTCTCGGGGCGAACTACGCCGCGATAGGTGGAGCAAGGAGCGATAAAGGTCGCATGGTCTTTCATGGGATAACCTCCAGGTCATACACGATTTGTGAATGGACGAAGAGGCGATCGCGAGCTTCCGGAAGATGTTAGAGCAGAGGGTTAAGGTCTGATTGCACCTGGTTGGAGGATAACGCTGGGCGATCGCGGTAACGGCGTGAGTTGGGCGCGAACGAAGCTCCTTTAAGGGCTTCTTAACCTAAGTTTAACCTAGTTTTGGAATTTTGGGCCTGAATTTGGAAAATTTGTCAAGCACCTGACCTGGACTGGGTTAAGGTTTTACACCCGATCAAGACATCAATATTCCAGGGAGAGACTAGATTCCAGGGAGAGACTAGGGACTGATCGGAAAAAGATCCGATCGCTGGAGAAATTGATTAGTTTCAGCATCCCTGAAATTGCGGAGAAACACTGCGATCGCGATCGTCCTCCAGCCCGATCGACATCATCACGCCCTCCTTGGATTTTGATTTTGCACTCTGGGCTTTTCGCCCTTGGCTTTTTCTCCGATACTTTTTTGCTAACGGATGCTAACAAATACATAAGTCGAGATGGTCTCTCAACCAAGGCGTATCAACCAATGCCCGCAGGAAAATCCCACGAGCACCATTTAGATCCCGATTCATTGACCGTCCATCAACTTTCGACTTGATGACCCGAGAGCCGCCAATCTTGACGATTTCACCTGTCCACGAAACGGTCTTAGATGTGTAGGCTTCGTTGATATTGGTCAAGGCAATCTTGCCCAACTCCCAAGCTTTCCACTCCAGATGTTTCTTGAACTGGTAGTGCGATAGGGTCAACATCTGCCGCACGGTTTTTGACTTGATCTTGCGACGTGATTTGCTCACCATTTGAGAGGATTCAAAGCTGGGCAACAAAATCACATCAAAGTTTTCAGTCAGGAACCGTGCGGTTTTGTGGTGAAGTTCTTTCACCAGGTGTTGCACTTTGGAACGCAGGCGATCAGCGGCTTTCTTAAGGCGACGCTTTTGAGCTGATTTAGCCTTGGTAATTTTGGAAATCAGGCGATCCAGCTTGAAGCACAGCTTTTGAATCAGCAAGTTCGAGTCATTGCCAATCCATCCATAGGAGGATTCAGCAAAGAAGGTCATGAATGTGCGAACACCGGGATCTAAGGCAACCACCCGCCCTTGGTTTTCGGACTGAATGGGTTGCACTTCTGTTGAGGTGATCAGGTAATACTCACCATAGGCAAGTGTCAACCGACCATCACTGAAGCCATCAGGAATTGATTCTTTCAGGTCTGCTTTCCCTAAGATGGTGTGGTAAACACCGTTTTCGCTGATGGCTGATTTGGGGATGTAGATCGTTTGTTGTCGATCTTTGCGACTACGGAAGCGACATTTGCGAATCTGCCCGTCTTTTTTGAAGCTTTTCTTGGCTTCTCGAACGGCAGTGCAAGCATCTTTGACCGCAATCTTTTTGATCTGGTAGGGAACTGGCTTGGCCCATTCAGGAAGCGCACCCAAGATGATGGGTGCAACTGCCATCCAGTTGGCTTTGGTTCCCGGCTCCTGAAGGTGCTTGATCGTGGCGTTGTAGACGTATCTCGAAACGCCAAACCATTGCTTCAGGAGCGCTTTTTGATCAGGGCTTAGGAAGATTCGGATCTTCCTGGATCGCCTTCCGGTAGCTTCTGAGTCCGGGCATTCGACGAGAGAAGAGGTGAAGGATGGCGAGCAGATCCGCTGTGAGTTCGGATTCTGGGCAGTGAACAGATGGGTCGAGAACCATGAGTTCGCCACCGTTTTGTTGAGCCATGAACTCGAACAGCTCGCATCCGAATCGGCAGAGCCGATCGCGGCAGGCAACCACAATTTGGAGCTGATCGCCGCGCATGAGTCTGACCAGTAGGGATTGCAGTCCTTTTCGCTGGAAGTTGAGACCCGATCCGATGTCTTGGATGATTTCGGCCTCGGGATAGCGATCACGCATGAACTGGACTTGTCTTGCGAGATCGTCTCGTTGCTTGGGTGAACTGACGCGGCAATAGCAAACAACGGTAGATCGAGTTGCCTTGCGTCCATATGACTCGACGTTATAAAGCCGCTGGCCCGCCTCGTTTCGGATGGTTTCGATCTTCCCTTCATCTGCGTACTTTCTTAGCGTATTTGGATGCAATCCCAGAAATTCGACCGCTTTTCTGAGAGGGATGTATGCCATATCTAAATATTGGCATACGTTAGCAAACGTTAGTAAATTAATTACTGTTGATCAACCCCTCAGTTCAGCCAATCAGGATCGTTCAAAGCCTGATTCACCAGCGTTTCAAGCGACATTTCCGTTAGAGTTGCAGGGCGCGAAAAGCCGAGAACAATTAACCATCATGGAGGAAACCGGGGCTTTTCGATGGGCCAAGGCCCAGTTCCTTAAGGATTCGAGACGATTCGTCAAAAAGATCGGAAAGCTCGGGAATGGTTCTGATTATTTCGGTTAACCGTGAACCATCGCGGAGAGCCTTACGGGCCGTGGCGATCCACTGAACTCAGCTCCCCGTTTGCCCTCTAAGGCTGTCCCGTTGTCAATCAATTCCTATTCAATCGCCATCGAAATCCAACGATTGATGGCGACAGTATTTACAATTGGTTACTAAGTAACTGGTTCAGGCAACGTTCGCCATGACTTCAGCGATGACTCCTGTGTTTGATGCGACGGATCCCAAACGGGCCACGATCGAGGCACGGGCAGTGGCAGAGGATGTTTCCGCGCCGGTATCGCCAAATCAGGGGCCCACCGACGACGAAGACATCGAAACCTATCGATCGCCCCACTACGACCCAGACGCGATCGACGCGGCCTATCGAGGACGCTGGTGGGCGGTGCTGCAACGGGCGATCGCCGTTTTGTGGCCCTGCTTCATGTTTGCCTTTGCGATTTGGCGCGATCGCCAGAGCAACCAAGTCAAGCGCAACGAAGCCCGCCGCGCTCGCCAGTTACGAGAATTGCTGACCCAGTTGGGGCCCGCCTTCATCAAAGTGGGCCAAGCCCTTTCCACCCGACCCGACCTCGTGCCGCCGGTTTATTTGGAAGAGTTGACCCAACTGCAAGATCAATTGCCAGCTTTTCCAAATGAAATTGCCTACCGATTCATTGAGGAAGAATTGGGCGATCGCCCCGAAAATTGCTTTGCCGAACTCAGCGAAAAACCCGTTGCCGCCGCCAGCCTGGGGCAAGTCTATCGCGGCAAATTGAAAACTGGGGAAGCCGTTGCCGTGAAAGTGCAACGCCCCGGACTCACGGAACAAATCACACTTGACGTTTACATCATGCGTGGCCTTGCCAAATGGGCCATGAAAAATGTCAAGCGACTGCGGAGCAACCTAGTTGCTATTACCGATGAATTTGCGGCCCGCATTTTTGAGGAAATGGACTATTCCCAAGAAGGGCGCAACGCAGAACAATTTGCCAAGCTCTATGGCTCCATGGCAGAAATTTACGTGCCCAAAATCTATTGGCAATACACCGGCAAACGGGTGTTAACCATGGAGTGGATTTCGGGAACAAAGCTCACCAATTTGAAAGAAGTGGCCGCACAAGGCATTGATGCCACCCACTTGGTAAATGTGGGGGTGCAGTGTTCTCTGCGGCAATTGCTGGAACATGGTTTTTTCCATGCGGATCCCCACCCGGGCAACCTGTTAGCCATGCCCAATGGTCAATTGGCTTATCTCGATTTTGGGATGATGAGCCGGGTTAAAAAATATCAGCGCTACGGACTAATCGAAGCGGTGGTTCACATGGTGAATCGCGATTTTGCTCGATTGGCGGAAGACTATGTGAAGCTGGAGTTTTTGACCCCTGACACCAATTTGGAGCCAATTTCCCAAGCCCTATCCGGCGTGTTTAGCAATGCGTTGGGATCGAGTGTTTCGGAGTTGAATTTCAAAAACATCACCGATCAATTGTCAGGGGTGATGTATGAATATCCGTTTCGAGTTCCGGCTTACTATGCCCTGATTATTCGATCGCTGGTGACCCTCGAAGGGATTGCGATCAATGTGGATCCAGAATTCAAAGTGCTCAGCAAAGCCTATCCTTACATTGCCAAACGATTGCTCACGGATCCGGCTCCAGAACTGCGGGCTTCGTTGCAAGATTTGCTGTTTCGGGAAGGAGATTTTCGTTGGAATCGGTTAGAAAATCTGTTGCGCAATGCCAAGGACAGTGCTGATTATGATCTCAATGAAGGGATCGATCGGGCAGCGGAGTTTCTGTTTTCGGAGCGTGGGGAATTTATTCGCCAGCAGGTCGCCAATCGGTTAGTGGAAGCGATCGACGCGGCGGGCCAAAGTGCTTGGCGATCGCTCCTGGACAATTGGGGCAAGTTCCTGAACCGCAACCCGGGCAGTCCGGCAAGTTCCAACCCGGGAACCAACCCCAGCGACCCGCGCGAAACCCTGGAGCGGTTGCAACGCATTTGGCAGTTGCTTCAGGAAACGCCTGGGTTTGATTCCATGAAGCTGTTGCAGTTGGCGGCGCGGATCCTGGTGCGGCCGGAAACCCAGCAGTTGGGTCAACAAATCGCCGGAGAGTTAGCCCAACGCGCGATCGCCCGGTTGATTCGGGAGGTGTTGGTGGCGCGATCGCCCCAGCCAATGACCGATTCCAAGGCGGCCGTCCCGATCGCAGCTCTGCGTTAGGCAATCATCGGGAAAATTTGGATCCCTTGGGACTGGTGCTCAGGGTTACTTGAGGCTTAATTGAAGGGTTACTTGAGTAGAAGGCGATTGCTCGATCGGGCGATCGCCTTCTACGTTCAGAGCGCGATCCTCAGTTACCCGGTAACCCCGCATTAGCTCGCCCAGCATTGGCTCACTCAGCATTCCTTGAGGGTCATTATTGATTTTTCATAACCCAATAACGATAAAAAGATAAAAGACCATCAACGGTTAAATTAAGAAGCGGTTGGCTGGCCGATCGCCCCTCCTCCCGAGACCCGATCGCCCCAGCCCCAAAAACCGCACAATTAAATCAATTCACTCGATCGATCCCACATCGCTTGAAATCGCGTCGAGATCGCATCGACTGAAATCAACCGCGAGCGCCTGCGAATAACTGCGAGCACCTGGAATCACCCGTCCTTCAATCGATTGATTGAACTCAGGGAAGCCAGGGCAACTAGGGCAATTAACGCAACTAGCGCAACTAGCCCCATTCGTGGACTGGCGTTTGAATTTGAAATTGTTTTGAGAAAATCTGAAAAAAGGAGATCAAGCCGTGGTGGTTGCTGCACCGATTGGGGTTGAAGGGACAACGGATCGATCGACGACGATCGATGTGTTGATTGTCGGCGCGGGTTTAACGGGCTTGAGCGCTGCCCACCGCTTGGTTAATCACCCGGGCAACCGAGGGCGATCGACCCTGGTGGTGGAAGCGCAAAACCGTGTGGGCGGCAACATCACCACCCGATCGGCCGATGGGTTCCTGTGGGAAGAGGGGCCCAACAGCTTCGCCCCCACGCCAGAGCTGCTGAAACTCGCCGTGGAAGTGGGGTTGAAGGATGAGCTGGTGTTTGCGGATGGCAAGCTGCCCCGATTTGTCTACTGGGACGGTCGGTTACAAGCCATTCCCATGAGTCCCGGCGCATTTTGGAATTCCACCTTGCTGAGCGATCGGGGCAAAGCCAGACTGCTGTTAGGTGCGGCGGGTTTTGTGCCCCCGATCGTGGGTGCAGCCATTTCGGCAAGGGGCGGCGAAGAAACCGTCCGTGAATTCTTCACTCGCCACCTGGGTCAAGAAGCCATGGAGCGCCTCGTGGATCCCTTTATCTCGGGGGTTTATGCCGGAGATCCCAATGCCCTCAGTGCTTCGGCGGCCTTCCGCAAAATGGCCGCCATGCAAGCGGCCGGTGGTGGCTTGGGAGCCGGGGCGGCGCGGATTCTCTGGGCCAAACGCCAAGCGGCCAAACAAGCACCCCCAGCCGATCCCCGCTTACCCAAGCCCAAGTCCGGGGAGTTGGGATCCTTCCGCGAGGGACTGCAAGCTTTGCCGGAAGCGGTGGCAAGCGGTTTGGGCGATCGGGTCAAGTTGGGTTGGCAGGTGGAAGCGATCGCCCGTGATCCCCAAGGCGTTTACCAGGTTGCGATCGCCAGCCCCGATGGCCCCCAACAGATCACGGCTCGATCGATCATTCTGGCCACCCCGGCTCCGGTCACGGCTCAACTGTTGGAACCCCTCGCCCCCCGAGCCAGCACCGCCCTCAACGCCATTCCCTACCCCGCCGTTGCCTGCGTAATTTTGGCCTATCCCGAAACCGCCTTTTCCCAGTCCCTGCGCGGCTTTGGCAACCTGATTCCCCGCAGCCTGGGCCTGCAAACTCTAGGAACCATTTGGGCTTCCAGCCTGTTTGCGGGACGCGCTCCCCAAGGTTGGGCCCACCTAATCAACTTCATTGGCGGCGCACAAAACCCCACCCTGATCCACAAAACCGAAGACGAAATCGCCCAAATGGTTCATGCGGACGTGCGGCGGATTTTGCTGAAACAGGACGTGCCGCCCAAGGTGCTGTCGGTCAAACTCTGGCGGCGGGCGATCCCGCAATACACGATCGGGCATGGGTCTCGCCTGGCCACCTTGCACCAGGAGCTTCAGCATTGGCCTGGCCTCTTTGCTTGCAGCAACTATGAAGGCGGCGTAGCGCTGGGTGATTGCGTGCGCCATGGTTGGGAACAGGCCGACGCGATCGAGCAGTTCCTCGGCAGTCGAGTCTAGGCAGTCGGGTCTAGACACTCAGCCCCCACCCACCCGATCGGGAGTCTATTTTTGGATTTTGGATCGCGTTGAATTGTTTTGAATTACGTTCAACCATTTCTCAAAGGGCGCACAGTTCTCCTTTCGCTGTGCGCTCTTTGTTCTAATACCTGCGTTCTAATAGCTGCTGGTTGATCCCTAATTTGTGGATGATTGGTTGATTATTGGTTGTTGATCCCTGTTTGTTGATTGTTGTGCTTTTGACGATTGTTCTGGCTATGTTGCTGATTTTTCTGGTTTTCATGTCTAGATCTGCCCTTAAATTCATTTTTTAATTCGTTTATTGATTGATATTGTTCATTTTCTTATCTTTTTCACAGATTTCTACGGTTTTTCTGGCTCCTAGAGGACTGTTGACCAACTCGCCAACTAGTTCACGGTCACTTAACCGCTCAACCCTTAGCACTCCCGTTTTTAGGCGACTGCAATGTAACTGCTATTTGTTTGGTCGTTGCCGTTTATTGCGTTCTGATCGACGAAAATTTGGCTGATTTGTGAATTTTTATCGCGAAATTTCAAGAATTCTCAAGCTTATTAAAGGTTAATTGCAAAGCCGGGACTTTCCCAAACACCCAGCTAAATCGGGATGGTAATTTGGGACAGCACAGCCGCTCATTAGCGGTTCTTATTAGTGCCTTTTGTTTAAGAAATCATCAAGGGAAAAAACCATGCAACCCGAGCAAAAAGATTTGGTCACTGGTGTTATTTCCGCTGCCGTTGGAGCCGGTGTGGCGGTGTCCTTCGCGGTGGCGTTCGGCCAAAGCCCCTGGATCGCGATGGGCATTACGGCTTTTTCGGCAGGTGTGGCCCTGTTGGTTGATCGCACCGGTTTGATGTAGTCGCCTCGCTGCGGTCTCTTTTCCTAAAATACGGCTCCCTAAAACAGGGAAAGCTGATCGTTTTGGGAATCATTTTGGGAATCGTTTTGGGATCCGAGGCGATCGCCCCCAGTCCGATCCATGGCCATTGCTGCCGCGTCTTCGGTGATTGATAACTGATTCCAAGGCAACGGGGCGATCGCGGCCACGGCCGGAACCGTCGCCGCCTCTAGTAAAGCCTGAAACTGGCGGGCCGTGTGGGGCGAATGCTCCTCGATCGGGCAATGGACAAAAAAATACAGTTGCACTCCTCGCTCCAGCCAGCGCAACACTCGATCGCGCCATTCCAACAAATAAGCCTCATTGCGCCAGGCTTCCGGGTGGGAAATGAACCGGATGATCGCGAACTCCGCCGTTACACAGGCTTGCAGCGGCAAATCCGGTTTGCGGCGCTGGGATTGCCGTTGGGGATCGTCCCGGGCCAAATCCAAACCCCGATAAATGGGCCGCGTGTCCAACACCACCCGACCAATCCCCAGTTCTCGTAACCAACCATTGAGACGATCGCGCCAATGGGGCAAAAACCAATCCCGGTGACGCACCTCCAAAGCCAAAGGAACATCGGTTGACTGTCGCCATCGGCTCAAAAACTGTCGCAGATCTGCGCTCTGGCTGGGGCCGTAGCTAGGAGGAAGCTGGGCAAACAAGGGCCCGCACCGATCGCCCAAGGCCGCCGCCCGCTCCGCAAAGGCCAACGCTGCCGGCCCGCGATCGAGCAAGGGCCCCAGATGGGTCACATCCCGAGGCAACTTCAGGCAAAAGCGAAATCCATCGGGAACCAACGATCCCCAGCGCTGCACCGTGGCTGCCGTGGGCACACCATAAAACGTCGTGTTGCCCTCAACGGCCCAAAACCGCTCGCCATAACAACGCAGGGCTTTTTGCCCCGAAGTTCCCGGCGGATACACTGAACCCACCCAACCGGGATAAGACCACACGGCACAGCCGAGCCGAAATTGCCAGTCGATCGCCATACCCTATTGCTATACCCTCCATTGCCATACCCTATAGATCCTTCAAAATAGATCCTTCAGAGTATCTTGCAATCATTGCTTCTCCAAAATGTCCCACAATCCTCCAGGGGGCATGACCCGTCACGGGTCAAGCGACATCCAAATTCAGTAGCCCTCGCCCATAGCTCAACTCCCTATTAGTCGCAAGCCTCATGATTCGGGCAAAATTACGCTCAAAGACTGACTGTGATTGATTTGTGTTCGTTTGGGTTTATAGGGTCTGAGTCGCATTGATTGTTCTGAAGTTTAGAAAACCGTCGTTCAGAAAATTCTTGGCGATCATTGTCGAGAAAAGTCAAATTTTTCAGAATTTTGAGCTTATTTTGGGCAATTTTTGGGAATTTTAGAACTTAGCCCCTGTTTGCTCCTCTTCCATCAACCACAAGCGCAGAACCATTTGGTAATGGTTGATTCACAGTTTCATCCATTACCCGAATCAGTGCATTTCTTCCGTAAAAACCCTGAAATCAGACTGCGGATATTAATCTCAAGACAACTCTATCCCCCAGGACAAGCCACCATCAGTAACACGCCTTAAACGCAGGGGCCAGAAAAACTAAGAGGTCAGAAAAACAACAAGGATCGGAAGTATAAATTGTTGTTGATGGCAACACCAACTGGGTCACTGACCCAGCAAACTTGCAAAGTAGTTCAGGCAGTTTCAAGGAGTTGAAAAATGAAGCAGGCCTCGATCGCGAGGCCGCGTGCTGGGAGGAACGCGGGGATGGATCAATGCAATAGTGACTCTGGAGTTAACCGATGTTTGGACGTAGCAAAAAACTAATGCCGTCAGTGACCTATTTGGCTGAGGGAAGTGATTTTCAAGGAAACTTAAGAGTCCAGGGCGGTTTACGGGTTGATGGTGCGGTGCGGGGCACGGTGGAAGTGAATGGAGATTTGGAGATTTCGGCGACTGGCTCAATCGAAGGGCCCGAGGTCAAAGCCGGCAACATCATTATTCACGGCACAGTGAAGGCCAGTATTGTGGCCGAAGGAAGTCTGACCCTAACGCGCACCTCGCGCTTGGAGGGGGATGTGGTGGTTAGCGCCTTGAATATTGAAGCGGGGGCTTTCTACGTGGGCCACATTGTCACCAAGGATGCCAACCTATTGCCCGTCGCTCCGCCGATTCCCAAATTGGTGGGCCGCAGCGAGTAGGGATTTCCAGGGATTTCCTAGGACACTAGGCAAGGTGAGAGGGGGCACCATGCCGTGAACAATCCATCAACCATTCAAAAACAACCGACCAACGACCGGGCCCCAATCGCCGTCGGGACTACAGATCCTACTGACCATTGAGATCATCGAGATTGGGTCTATCTCCTGGGGTTAGCGGTTCAGCCTCAACGACTGCGGCTTAACCCTAGGAGATAGATCCAGTTCTCTTGAGGGGGGTGTGGGCTTGGCAGGGCAACGGACAGGTGGGCCAAACCCGATCGAACCCAAATCAACTGGGACCCAAATCAACCAAAACGCTGATTTACGGCCTCAGTTTCACGATCTCAGTCACCGATCTCAGTTGCCCGATCGCCCGGGATATTCGGGATACATGTCACGGGGGCGATCGCGCCCGTCAATGCATTGGCCCATGGCGGTGGTGAGGTCACTGGTCACCTGGCGATTCAAGGTGGTGACGCAACGGGCAAACCGTTCGGGCAGCAAACTGCGGCGACAATGATCCAAAACGGCACTGCCGTCAACGGCTCCGGCCCGCGAGATGCTGACCACACAGTTGGCGGTGTCGATCGGGCGGCGAGCTTGCCGACAGGTTCTAAGGGCCGCCTCCGCTGAGATGGTGGTTTTTTCGTCAATTCGCTCCACGCAGTCGCCCAAGTCCTCGGGGTGGAGCACATAGGCACAGGAGCTAGCAATCAGGTCGGGGCTGATATTGGAGTCGCGCAGGTCGCGCACACAGCGATCGTGTTCGTTAGCTTGGGCAGCGGTGGGGGTCAGCAGCAGCGGCAAACCCAGGGCGATCGCTGCGATTGTGGATTGAAGTTTCATCGCAAAGTTCAAGCGGTACTTGTGATGGGGACTTGATGGGAACTAGATGAGGAACTGTTGAGCCGTTGGACGATCGAGGACGGGGCGATGGGCAAACGAGGCCCATCCTCGATCGGGAACAGGGGCACGGTCGGCCGTTTCCACCTCCCTAGGCTAGAGCTTTTCTGGGCTGGCGCTGCCCTGAACTCTAAAAATTGGTGCGATCGCGGTTGGCGGCCGTGGCCCGTTCGATCGTGGTGGCCACCGTCACCGATCCCAAATCGCCGTCGGCGCGGGTACGGAGGCTGAGGCTGTTGGTTTCCAGCTCTTTTTCGCCGACCACGGCCATCACGGGAATTTTCTCCTTTTCGGCGTTGCGGACGATTTTGCCCAGCCGATCGCCCGAACCATCCACCGTGGCCCGAATGCCCGCCAGTTGCAGTTGCTCCACGACGCGATCGGCGTAGTCGCGGAAATTGTCACCCACGGGCAACAGCCGAATTTGCTCGGGAGCCAGCCAGAAGGGGAAATCTCCGGCGTATTCTTCGATCAAGATGCCCACCAGCCGCTCGATCGAACCGAACGGGGCCCGGTGGATCATCACCGGCCGCTGACGGCTGCCATCGGCGGCGACGTATTCCAGATCAAACCGCTCCGGCAGGTTGTAATCCACCTGCACTGTCCCCAGTTGCCACTCGCGCTCTAGGGCATCCTGGAAAATGAAGTCCAGCTTGGGCCCGTAGAAGGCCGCCTCGCCGGGAGCCTCAAAGGAATCCATCCCCAGGGTTTGCACGGCCGATCGAATCGCGTTTTCAGCCTTATTCCAGGCCTCATCGGAGCCGATGTACTTGTCGGAGTCGGGATCGCGGAAGCTGAGACGCGCTTTGAAATTCTTCAGTTGCAGCGCCCTGAACACCGTCAGGATCAGATCCACCACCTTCAGAAATTCCGCATCCAACTGCTCAGGCGCAACAAACAGGTGGGAGTCATCCACCGTGAAGCCGCGCACCCGCGTGAGGCCGCCCAACTCGCCGGACTGCTCGTAGCGATAGACCGTGCCGAATTCCGCCAGGCGCATCGGCAGCTCCCGGTACGATCGCAACTGGCTCTTAAAGATTTGGATGTGGAAGGGGCAGTTCATCGGCTTCAGCACAAAGCCTAACTCGGCGGCCGCCTCTTCCGGCGACTCGGCCATCATCGGGAACATGTCTTCCTTGTACTTTTGCCAGTGGCCGGAGGTTTTGAACAAATCCACGCGGGCAATGTGGGGCGTGACCACGGGCAAATAGCCGCGTTTGACCTGTTCGCCCTTCAGGAAGTCCTCCAGGATCGATCGCAGCATCGTGCCCTTGGGAGTCCAGAGGGGCAAGCCGGGGCCCACGGGATCCGCAAAGATAAACAGCCCCAGATCTTTGCCCAGTTTGCGGTGATCGCGCTTCAGGGCTTCTTCCTTGCGGCGTTTATATTCGGTCAGTTGCTCGGGGGTTTCCCAGGCCGTGCCATAGATCCGCTGGAGTTGGGCCTTGGTGGCATCGCCGCGCCAATAGGCTCCGGCCACGGTTTCCAGTTCGATCGCCTTGGGGTTAATTTCCGAGGTGTTTTCCAGGTGGGGCCCGGCGCAGAGATCCCACCACTGATCGCCCAGGTGATAGAGGGTGATCGGCTCGGTTTTGATGTCGTCGAGAATTTCCAGCTTGTAGGGTTCCCCGATCGCCTCAATCCGGCGCTTAGCTTCCTCGCGGGACACCTCTTCGCGAATCACCGGCAGCTTTTTGTTGATGATTTTGATCATCTCTTTTTTGATCGCCTTCAACGCTTCTTCACTGAAGGGTTCGGGGCTATCAAAATCGTAGTAAAAGCCGTTTTCGATCCAGGGGCCGATCGTCACTTGAGCCTTGGGAAACAAGCGCTGCACCGCCATGGCCATCACGTGGGAAGTGGTGTGGCGAATTTTTTTCAGCGTTTCCGATTCGCTGGTTTTCGGCAGGGTGATTTTATCAACCTGGTCGGCGGCGGGCAGGGGACGATCGGGCAATTGCTGAACCATACCAACGAAACTCAACAACAGTAGAAAGCGACGGTCGATCGCGCATCGTGGCTACTCTAACGCTAATTGACGACATGGCCCGACTTTTGGTTCGCGAACCGCCGCTTGGGGCCTTCTATCTTAGCGAGGCCGGCGATCGGGTAGCGTTTCGGGACAGGACGCTCAGGGGCACAATCAGGGCAAATGGGCAATTTAGGCGCGATCGCTGTCGGGCAAGCTATAGGGCACAATCCCGTTACCCTTGCCTGATCGGGCCCGATAAAGGGCCACGTCTGCCCGGTGCAATAACTCAGCCGCCGTGCGGCCATGGTCTGGGAAACTGGCAATCCCGATCGCCACGCCAATTCCTTGGGGCGCAAACTCCAGCAGGGACGCATCCAGCGACGACAACAGTTGGCGCAACCGCTCCGCTCGGCGACAGGCTTCCTCAATCTCCGTGTTGGGCAACAACAGCACCAAGTCATATTTGCCGTAGCGCCCCAGGGCTTCCAACTCAGAAATATGGTTGCGCAACCGCATCACCACCCGTTGCAACAAATATCGGCTGGTATCTTGGCCCGAAAGGCGCTCCGCCACAGCCAACCCATCCAGGGCGATCGCCAACAAACTCAAGGGTTGCTGGGCACGAGCCATACTTAACAAGTCGCGCTGAAGCCGCTGCTCCAAATATTGCCGATTAAACAGTTGCGCATCCTCATCTTGAAGCGTCACCAGGTTATGTTTTTGGCGCGATTGCATATCAGACAAGGCCAAGCCCAAGTGCTCCGCCACGGCCGTGGCCATGGGTTGGTATTCGGAAATCAGGCGCTGATTGGGCTGGGTGCAAAGGTGCAACAGGCCCAAGGTTTGCCCCCGCCCCACCAAAGGCATACAGAGAGATTCGCCAATGAACCCCTCAAAGGCGTGCTGACAGCGCAGGTTTTGCGGCCCCGATTCCACTCGGTGCGATCGCCCACGCCGCAGGGCCCAGCAATGGCGAAAGGCAAAGGTCGATTGGCTGGAGAAACTATCGCCCCACTGGCTGATCAGGGAAAATACGCCCTTGCTGTCGTCGTATAAAAACACCCCTCCACTACAGCGGGGAAACAAAGCCATCAACACACTGGGCAAGGCGCGGCCCGCCTCAGCGATGCTCAGGCAAGTTTGCAGCAGACCGCTGAGATCGCCCAGCAGTTTCAACTCCTGGTTACGGCGCTCTAGGGTATCAATCCAAGCCTTGAGCTGAACATTGGCTTCGGCCAGGGCCCGCTCGGCCCGTTTGCGATCGCTGATATCACGCGCCACCCAAATCACGCTGCTGTGGGAGGTAGGGGCAATGTTGGCAATAAACCAAGCCTCCTGTTCTCCCAGCCGCAGGGAATATTCCAAAGACAGGGAACGTTGTTGCCGAATGGCTTCCCGCGCAGCGGCCAACCAAGGGCCCGATCGGGTGGAATCCGTCAGAATTTCCACCATCTGATTAATTAGCTCACCCCCATGATTCGACACCTGGGCCAACTGGGTGGGCATCACCCGCACATGGGCCTGCTCCGTTGACAGTTCCAGCACCAGATCCGGCAGGGCTTCCAACATGCCCCGCATTTCGGCATAGGCAGTCATTAACTGCTGCTCGGCCAGGTCACGGTGATCGGCCTGTTGTTGCAGGCGCAAAATCAATTCTTGGGAGACGACCATCAGCGGCAATACCCCGAGGGGCCGCAGTCCCCCATCCACCACGGGCAAAATATCGAGGCCTTGGCGGGTAAACAGATCCAACAGGGTTCGGAGGCCCTCAATGGTGCCAATCCATTGCCCCAAGTCCTTGAGCAAGATTGGTTGGACGGCCTGGGCAATGGTTCCCAGCAGCCGCGTGGGCTGAGTGGCCAGGGCCCGCAAGAGATCCCGAGGCAAGACCACGCCCTTAAGCTGATTGCTTTCGAGAACCAGCAAACAACTCGATCGGGCAGCACTATCGGGCAGAGCCATCCAGCGCCGTGCCGCTTCCGCCACCGATCCAGACGCTGAGCCTGTGGCAAAGGTTCGTTGAACAGCCGCTTCAATTTCCATGCATCCTGGCCACCGACAGGCTCAGACAGTAGATTGCGCAAGATATTTGAGCATTGGGGTTGCGGATTTCATTGCGGATCTCCATTAATGTCATCGATCGCCTGATCTCCATGCAGATGGCTCTAGGTCAATCGATTTCATTGAGTTTGATCGCCTTGATCGCCGTCGATTTGATCACCCTTCGATCACCTTGCCCCACCCTCGATCGCCCCAATTTTCCCGATCGCCCTCACCCAATCACTGGATTTAATGGATTGGCGCAGTAGCGATCAGTTAACGTGATCGGTCTGATCAGTCTCATCAATGGGTACTGATCAAGGGGACTGTGAATCTCAAATTGATTGTGATCGATGATGGGTCAATCAGTCGTTGATCTGAGTCCC
Organism: Limnothrix sp. PR1529; assembly: GCF_002742025.1. Lineage (NCBI taxonomy): Bacteria > Bacillati > Cyanobacteriota > Cyanophyceae > Pseudanabaenales > Pseudanabaenaceae > Limnothrix > Limnothrix sp. PR1529. The sequence goes on along the minus strand of NZ_LIRO01000114.1, from coordinate 16,041 downwards.
GATCGATTCCCCCAGTGCATCACGCATGATCGGTCATGAAATCACTCATGCAGTTGATGGCGAGCCATCTTCCCTTGATCGATCACAGGGGATCACCGGAGATGCAACCAGTTTCATCAAGGGCGATCGCCCCATTACCCCTCGGCTGTGGCTCGATCGGCATTGATTAAACGGATGGATGAAGACAATCGATCTTAGAACCGCAAATCGTAGACCGCAAATCTAGGCCGCAAGCGCCGGCAGCCGATCCCGAACCACAAGCAACCGGCCACAGGGCTGTGCTCATCTAACCTTGCTGTGTTCAGTGCTGTGCTCAATGTTTGGCGGCCAACAACCCCAAGTCAACCCAAGTCAACCCAAGCTCAATCGATGATCGGCCCCGAACTTAACTCTAACTTAGGGCCGGAGTCTCGGTTGCATCGGCTCACGGGGTTCACCATTCCCCAGCAGCCACCGGCCGCTCTCCCCAAAAGCCGCCAAACCCAATTGCCAAGCCCAGCGATTCGGCCTAATTGCCAAACCCAGTTGCCAAACGACAGCCATTTGCACCCTGTCTGGTAAAATTTGGGAGACTTCTACCGTGTTCGGCTTCTATGGGGTCAACTGGGGATCGAATCGCAATTGACGCAATGGGCGGCGACTATGCCCCCGAAGAAATCGTCGCCGGAGCCGTGCGCGCCAGCGAAGAACTGGGGGTTAAGGTTCTGCTAGTCGGTGATCCCCACAAAATCGAGGCTTGCCTGAAAGAGCACAATGCTGGTTCAAACCTCGAAATTGTGCCCGCCGATGGTGTGGTGGAGATGGACGAAGAGCCATTAACCGCCCTGCGCCGCAAACCCAATTCTTCCATCAATGTGGCCACGAATCTGGTCAAGGAAGGCCGAGCCGATGCTGTGGTTTCGGCGGGGCACTCGGGCGCGTCTATGGCGGCGGCACTGCTGCGGTTGGGACGAATTCCGGGCATTGAACGCCCCGCGATCGGGGCCGTGTTGCCAACCCAGGTCAATGGCAAGCAAGTTTTGATCTTGGATGTGGGGGCCAACGTGGACTGTCGCCCCAAATTCCTAGAGCAATTTGCCGTGATGGGTTCCATCTACAGCCAACATGTTTTGGGGGTGGAACGGCCCAACGTGGGCTTGGTCAACATTGGCGAAGAGGAATGTAAGGGCAATGAACTGGCCCTGCGGGCCCATCAGTTGCTGTCGGAAAATCCCGCCATTCACTTTGCGGGCAATGCCGAGGGGCGCGATATCCTCTCAGGCCAGTTCGATGTGGCTGTTTGTGATGGCTTTGTGGGCAATGTGCTGCTGAAATTTGCGGAAGCGGTGGGCAGCGCGATGCTTCAGGTGGTGAAGGAAGAACTACCCAAGGGCACACGCGGCAAAATTGGGGTCACGGTGTTGAAGCACAACCTGAAGCGCATTAAGCAACGGGTCGATCATGCGGAGCATGGGGGCGGTTTGTTGCTGGGCGTGAACGGGGTTTGCATTATTGGCCATGGCAGCTCGCGGGCCCCTTCAGCCTTTGGGGCCATCCGCCTCGCCAAGGCGGCTGTGGAATCTCGTGTGATTGAGCGAATCCAAGCCCAGTATCAACAAAGCGTGCAGCAGGCTGTTGCTTCGGAGAATTAATGCAAACGCGATCGCCCTTTGGAATCGCCCTCATTGGCAGCGGTTCAGCTTTGCCGGATGGAATTTTAGACAACCTCGCCCTAGAGCAGTTGGTTGAAACCTCCGACGAGTGGATTGCCACGCGGACGGGAATCCGTCAACGGCGTTTGGCGCAACCGCAGGAGTCCCTTACGCCGTTGGCCGCAAAGGCTGCTCAGCGGGCGTTGGCGATGGCGGATCTCCAGGCGGCTGATTTGGATTTGATTCTGCTGGCCACCTCCACGCCCGATGATTTGTTCGGGAGTGCTGGGGCGATCCAAGGGGCGATCGGGGCGAGCCACGCGGTGGCGATGGATTTGACGGCGGCTTGCTCGGGGTTTGCGTTTGGCTTGGTGACGGCGGCTCAGTTTTTGCGATCAGGTGTTTATCGCAATGTGCTGCTGATTGGGGCCGATGTGCTCTCGCGCTGGGTGAACTGGAACGATCGGGGCACTTGCATCCTGTTTGGCGACGGGGCAGGGGCTGTGGTGTTACAGGCGATCGATTTGCAGGAGCAACCCGCCGCTAGCGATGCTCTGCTGGGGTTTGAGCTACGCAGCGATGGCTCCATGAACCATGTCTTGAACCTGGCGGGAGAGACGATCGAGCAGCCCCTCAAAAACGGAACCGTGGTGGGTCAAGGCAATTTTCAGCCGATCACTATGAACGGTCAGGAAGTCTATCGTTTTGCCGTTAAGCGAGTTCCCGAGGCGATCGAGAAGGCCTTGCATCGGGCGGAACGGTCGATCGAGCAAGTAGATTGGCTGCTGTTGCACCAAGCGAATCAACGAATCATCGATGCGGTGGCCGATCGCCTTGGGTTGCCCCACGAAAAAACCATCAGCAACTTAGAGCGCTACGGCAACACATCCGCCGCCTCCATCCCGATCGCCCTGGACGAAGCGGTTCGTGACGGACGAATTCAGCCCGGTCAAACCTTGGCCCTGGCTGGGTTTGGGGCTGGTCTGTCCTGGGGCGCGGTCATTGTCCGTTGGGGCCGCTGACCGCCACAGCCCAACCGACTCACAGCCTTAATCTCACAGCCTTAATCTCCACGAATTGGCAAGCTGATCAGAAATTCTGCACCTTGGCCAATCTCGGATCGCACCTCCAAGCTCCCCCCGTGTTTATCCACAACAATTTGGCGGGCGATCGCTAATCCCAACCCCGTTCCCTTGCCCACGGCTTTTGTCGTGAAGGCATGGTCAAAAATATTCGATCGCACCGCTTCGCTCATCCCTTTCCCATTATCCCGAATAGCAATTTGCACCTGTTGATCCACAACTTGGGTACAGATTGTAATTTGTTGCGGATGGGCAACCCAATGCTCAAAGGGTGACCCCTGGGCCAACTCATCAAACATATCGATCGCGTTGGCCAGCAAATTCATAAACACCTGGTTCAGTTGCCCCGGAAAGCAATCGATCGGGGGCACATTGCCATAGTCTTGAATCACTTGAATTGCTGGGCGATACTCATTCGCCTTCAGTCGATATTTCAAAATTAGCAACGTACTATCAATCCCTTCGTGAAGATGAGCCTGAATCCTATATTGGGTATCTGCCCTTGAGAAGGTTCGCAAGCTATTACTAATTCCCTTGATGCGATCGGTTGCTAACTGCATAGACTTCAAGAGCGTCGGCAAATCTTCACTTAAAAAGTCTAGTTCGATCGCTTCCGCATGGCTTTCAATAGCCGATTCAGGATCCGGGTAATATTGCCGATAAAGCGATAGATGGCTTAGCAAATCTCCAATGGAATCCTGAAGATTTTGGATACTGCCATTTAAAAAGCCGATCGGGTTATTAATTTCATGGGCCACACCCGCTACCAAATTGCCCAACGAGGCCATTTTTTCGCTTTGCACCACCTGTAATTGGGACTGCTCAAGCTGGTGGGCATAGGTTTGGGCTTGCTGATATAGGCGTGAATTTTCCAGAGAAATCGCAGCCTGGGCACAGAGAAAGTTCAAGACCAGTAGGCGATCGTTCGTAAAAACATTGGCCACCGCGCTATTTTCTAAATATAAAATCGCCACCAACTGCGATTGGTTCAAAATTGGCAGACACAACACACTTTTAGGGGCAGCCTGAATCAAATATTGATCTGTGATGGGCAGGCTGGTTTGTCCGTGATTAATCACCACTGTTGTCTCAGTGTTCTTCACATACTGCACCAACTGCACTGGCAAAACAGGGCAAGTTTCCAAAGATTCTGTGCAGACTTTCACTGATTCTGGCTGGGCGATCGCCCGCACCTGCCAATCACCTTCGCCACCGACAACCACCAGCGCACAGCGATCGCCACCCGAACATTGCAAAACAATTTGTGTTAGTTGCCGCAACAAATCATCTAACTGAATCGTACCGGCCAAGGTCTGAGAAGCACGAATGACCGCCGCCAAATCCAACATTTCATTCACGTCGGAAGCAGAAGAACTGGGCGTACCACTAACCTGGCCTGAAGAATTGTGAATTGCAGATGTGCGGAGTGCCGGCGGAATTGTAGCCGCTGCCAGCGTTTCTAAGGGATTAAAAACTGGCGCAGGCGATCGCAAAATTGGACTCAACAACTGTGGATAGCGTCGCTCCAAATCCGCAGTTTTGGCCTTCGCACCCCAACGCGCATAGCCATAGTAAGCCTCTTGCATATAACCGGCGGCCACCTTTTCTTTACCCCATTGGAGGTAGAACTTTGCTGCCAGCTCATTGGCCAGAGCTTCCTCATGGGAAAACCCACTTTTTTTAGCATCAGCGATCGCACAGTCATAGGTCTCGATCGCTTCAGTTTTATGCCCCAACACTCGATTAACCTCAGCCGCCACCAATTGCCAACGATGGGCTTGATTCTCTGGCGCATCCGTCGCCCATTGTTTGAGGCGATCTTGGGCCCCTTGCACTGACTCCCAAATTTTGACCTGTTCGGACGAGGTTGCCAAGGAGTGCTGCTGAAGCTCGATCAGCGCTTGGTAAAACACCCAAGTAGACATTGAAAAGAAGCCAATTCCTGCATCCTGATACTCTTGAACCCTTGGAATTAACGCTATAGCTGCTTCATGTTCTTCAAATAGGTAGTAAAGAAAGATTTGATGCAAATAGCCACTGAACAGAGAGGCTCGATCATTCCCCACCTTGAGGGAGGGAACCAATTGCTCCAGATCAAAAACATCGCCCTGCAAACGATAGGGAACAGTCGATCTACCCAGAAGATTCAGCACCGCTTGTAGATAAGACTGATGGGCACGCAAGGCTGCTTGCTGCTTCACTTGCTCAATCACAACTTCATGGCTCAGCAGTTCCTCCGCTAAGCCCAGCAGCTCTCGCCCACTCCAATATTGATGATTAGAATAGGTAAATAAATTCAGCGCTACACATTCCCAATCGCCACTTTCCAAGCCACTGCGGCAGCCTTCCAACAAAGCTGGAGTTACCTCTTGTAGCGGCTCGCACCAGTGACGAGCAAAGGTATTCACAACCAGATAAACTCGGCTTTTAAACGCATTAGCTTGCAATTTTTCCAGAAGTGCCAGCGAAAGCTGCGCAAATTGATATCCTGCCGGAATATCATTCATGATTCCGCAAAGAACCATTCCATAGTCTGCATAGGAAACCACAGAAACCGCACAGTTTCCGTGATGAATTGAAAGGTTGATTTGTTTAAAAATCAGGAGTGGCAATAGAGCTGGAGCTGCCATACATGCAGAGTGCGACAAGTTTGTCAAAATCTGCATAGCGGCTAAGAGTTTTGGATCTTTCATCGGTGGCAAATCCAGCAAACTCAACGGATCTTGCGCTTCCCAGGCCTGGCGCGATCGCTCATAAGCTGCATCAATTTCTGCGGGTGTTGGCTGCAAGGGGAATTCAATCCCCAGTTGTTGCAAAACCTCTAACCCTAAATCAATCACTTGCGCAAATTCACTCTGTGCCTGCAAAATCAGCATTCGGGTTTCATAGACTTTAATTTGATCCAACACCGAAGTGCTGTGCTGCAAAATCACTTCGCCCCAAGTTTTTAGCTGTTCAAACTCCGTGTTGAAGTAGGCCGCTTCTAGGCGTTGTTGGTGTAGCTCAAGAGTCAGATCATACTCTTGCTGCCAAGCATCATTCGGTAACAAATCAATGCCCTGATTCAAATAATCCAAGGCGGCCCCATAGGCTGCCGAAGCAATTGCTTTGCGACCTGCTTGTAAATTCAAACCAACCAACCCACGCCGCTCAAAATCATCAGTAATTAAATGACGACCCAAATTGAGGTGATTAACGATTTCAAAAATTCGATCCTCTTGATCACTGTGGGTAAAGTGCTGAACCAACAGCCGACCAATTCGGTAATGGAGGGCCGGTCGCTCCGTCTCCACAATTAATGAATAGGCCGCTTGCTGAATGCGATCGTGTAGAAATCGATAGGTTGGGTTCAAGTCATAGGGGCGATCGCCCTGGGCAGTCGCTGCCGCTTGAAAGAGCTTATAAGCCTGATTCACGGGCACAATCATCCCTTCCTGAAGCGATCGCCACAGTGTGGCGGCCGCTTCCATCAAAGACTGCTCTGCAATCACTGCCAATGTTTCTAGATCAAACTGATTACCAATACAGGCCGCCAATTGCAAGCCTTGCTGAGTTGCAGGGGGTAGTTTTTGCAGTTGCGCCGCCATAAACTCCACCACATCATCAGCCAAAGCGAGGACATTAATTTGTGCTAGGTCACATTCCCAATGGCAGTGATTAGCATTAAAGGTGATGTAACCCTCTTCATGCAGTGTCTTCAAGAATTGTGTTGTAAAAAAGGGATTTCCCTGTGTTTTTTGATGGATCAGTTTTGTCAGTGGCAGTGCCAAATCAGGCAAACAATGAAAGGTGTCAGCAATTAAATGGTTTAAATTTTGAATAGTCAGCGGTTGAAGCGTAATTGTATTAACTGTTGCTTGAGATTTTTGTAACTCTTGCAGAGTCAAGATTAATGGATGAGCCACTGAAACTTCATTGTCTCGATAGGCTCCCAGTATCAATAAATATCCTTGATCTTCCATCAAGACTTTTAGCACTTGCAAGGAGGCTGGATCTGCCCATTGCAAGTCATCGAGAAAAATCACGAGTGGATGTTCAGTGGTCGTAAAAACCTGGATAAATTTTTGAAATAGCAACTTGAATCGATTTTGAGCAGCCGTTCCCGACAACTCTGGTGCAGGTGGCTGTGAGCCAATGATGCGTTCTAGTCCTGGAATCACTTCCAGCAAAACCTGCGCTTGGTTACCCAATGCTTCCAGGATTCTTGATTTCCAATCTTGCAATTTTTGGTCAGATTCCGAGAGCAACTGCCCGATCAGGCTTTGAAACGCTTGGACAAAGGCTGACAGGGGAATATTGCGATTGAATTGATCAAATTTTCCTTTAATAAAGTATCCCTTTTGGCGCGTAATGGGTTTGTGAATTTCATTGATGACGGCTGTTTTGCCAATTCCAGAAAACCCTGCAACCAGCATCAACTCAGTTTTGCCTGATTGAACTCGCTCAAACGCATCGAGCAGAGTTTTTACTTCTGATTCGCGACCATAGAGCTTTTCAGGAATTAAGAAGTGATCACTGAGATCCCTAGTACCCAACTCAAAATCTGAAATCGCCTCTTGCGCTTGTAATTGATCTAGGCAAATTTGCAAATCGTGGCCCAGTCCGCGAGCACTCTGGTAGCGATCTTCAGCATTTTTAGCCATCAGTTTCAGCACAATCGCAGAAACCACGGGCGGAATTTCTGAATTCAGAGCTGAAGGGGCGATCGGCTGTCTTGCCAAGTGGCAATGCACCAACTCCATGGGATCAGTGGTGGGGAATGGAAGTTGGCCAGTCAGCAGCTCATACAAACTCACACCCAAAGCATAAAAATCGCTGCGGTAGTCAATCCCGCGATTCATCCGCCCCGTTTGTTCAGGAGCCAAATAAGCCAACGTGCCTTCCAAGCTAGTGGGACTCTGAAGATATTGGGCTTCCCGGGGCAACAGGGAAGCAATACTAAAGTCAGTTAATTTAATTTTTCCCGAGGAGGGATGAATCAAAATATTGGCCGGCTTAATATCTTTGTGAATGACTTTTTGTTGATGCAAGTAATCCAAAATCACGGACAATTGCAGAGCGATAGACAGAACTTCATGTAAAGACAATGGCTGATTTTGAGCATATTCACGAAGAGAAATCCCTCCGAAATCCTCCATGATTAATGCATAACTATTTTCATAGGCGGCCAGAGCATAGGAGCGGACGAGTCCTGGCATGTCCAAGGCTTGGGAAATCGTGTATTGATTCCGAAATTGCAATAATTCCTCAAAACTGGGATAAGTTGATCGCAGAATTTTAATCACAACAGGCTGTTGTGACGGTAACTGCATTCCGCGATAAACAGCAGTTCGAGAACCTTGGTAAATTTCTTCAATGAATTGATAACCCGATAGTTGACAATTTGCCAGCATTAGAGTAGACCCAGGAAAAGACGCAGAAATAGACAAGGAAACACTTTGAGATTTTTTCAACTATTTTTAAAATTTCAGTATATTAGTCATACATCTTGGTCTAATAAGATACAGAGACTTCTATAGCAAAATAGTTTTTCGCGTATTTTACTATTTTATAATCTTGAGGGACGCAATAGTTTTGGTGCGGCGATCTCCGTCAAAATTGGTGACCGTCCTAGATCTGGTCAGTCAGGCAGCTATGCTTTGATGCTCCATGATGATACCCAGGGTTATCCCAGCTCAAAACTGGTAATGCCAAATATCTGACCCAAAGGCAGCTCCGGCGAGCACCCTCGGTACATTCGGGCAGTTTCAAAAGCTGGTTTCATTTTGTATTTCTGGGTCAGTTCGATCGCCTGCGGATTAGGTTCAGGGACATCTAAATAGAAGGTTGATCCTAATGGAATAGTGGCCATCAAGGCTTGGATAAGCGCATCAGCCAGATCAGGGGTTTCAGCATTGAGTGGGCCGATTTTGTAGCCGGTGTGGCACGCACGAATTACGCCATAGGCACAGAGCCGATCGCCCTGCAAAATTCCCATGGACTGAGCGTCAGGCTGATCAATCCAAGCCCGTAAAAATTGCTCGCGTTGCTCAGGAAAAAAGCGACGATCGCACTGTTTCAGTTGCTCAAAGGGGATGGCGGATAGCGGCACAAGGTCGGGGTGGAGTTGGTCAGCGCGATCGCTGATGCCCGCAAAGCGAATATTGCGATGGGCAAAGGTAAATCCTGATTTTTGATAATTCTCTTGTTGGGCAACCACGCCATCTAAGCCGATTGTTCGGCCTTCAAGGATCTCGATGGCACGCTGCCAAATTTGGATGCCATAGCCTTGATGCCGAGCGTCTGGGTGGACGATGTAAAACCCGATGAAGCCAAAGGAATGGCCGTATTTGACAGCGGAAATGGTGGCAATCGGTTGGCGATCCAGCTTGCCCACCAAAAATCCCTGGGGATCTGCTGCATAGAAACAGTCCGCGTCCTGTAGCCCAGGATTCCAACCCTCTGCCCTCGCCCAATCGATCGCGATCGATAGTTCCTCGCGAGCCATGACAGCAATTTGGTAGTCCTGGGATGGAAACGACATGGGGTAATTCCTCAAGAACGGTCAAGCAAGCGGGCACTGCCCTCCGTTCTAGCAAGCGACGTTACCCGATCGCCTCAAAACGGCCGGCTAACTGACTGGGATCGGTGTTGTTGACAAATCCCAACACAACGCCTGCACCACGAATAAATGTCCCTGGCGTGTTGCGCAAATTGCCCAATTCCAAGGCGATCGCACTGGCCGTTAAGCCTCCCGCGAGGCCAATCACATCTTCCGCGCTGAAGTCGGTGATGATGTCGGCCAGGGCGGGGTTACTGTCGGCGGTGGTGGGATTGAGAATGAATCGATCGACCCCAGCTCCACCCGTCAGCAAATCCACTCCTCGATCGCCACTCAGCCAATCATTCCCATCGCCGCCGATCAGCGTGTCATCGCCTTGACCACCGAAGAGGCTGTCGTTGCCCGCTTCCCCAAACAACAGGTCATTGCCCAGGTTGCCATACAGATCATCATCCCCATCACCGCCTTCGAGGCGATCGTCATCGCGACCACCGGAGAGAAAATCATTCCCACCACGACCGGAAAGGGTGTCGTTGCCTTGGTTTCCGGACAGGGTGTCGGGGCGATTGGTGCCGATCAACAGATCGCTGCTGGAAAGAGTCCGCGCGATCGTGCTGTCAATCCAACTGGCAAAGGCTGAAAGCCGGGTCGCCGCAAAAATTTCGCCGTAGCTGGTGTCGTTTGCGCCGGTCACGTCGGCTCCCGTGGCCCGGGGCACAGCGCCATAGGACACCACCCCGGCCACGCGGTTGCCAAGAAACAAAGGCCCCCCGGAGTCGCCACTGCTGGATCCCACTTCAGTGCTGCCAGTGCCCCGATCGCGCAGGCCAAAATCACGCCCTAGGCCATCATTGCGATCAGTTCCATTGTCAAAGTCATAGATCAACTGGGTTCCCGGCAACACGGCCACATTTGACTGGCGGTTTAAAACATCCCCTAGCCCATCAATGCGGTTGGTTCCTAACCGGCGAATGGCGGGAAAATCACCCACTAGTTCCCCAACGCTGCCCGTGCCCGGCTGACCATAGCCCACCAGGGTCGCCACCTGCCCCACTTCATCGCCGTTGCGGTAAATATCGTAGCGATCGGCCCCATCGGGAGCCGAAGAAGCAAGCCACAGAATCGCCACATCATTGTTGGAATCTGGATCAGAGCTGTCCCAGTTGGGGTGGACAAAAATTTGCTGCACCCGCACTGACTGTCGCCCCTCGGGCACATCGAAATACACCTGATAGCTGTTGTCGCTCACCAGGCGATCGGCCACACAGTGAGCCGCCGTCACCACATGCTGGCCCGACAACAGCAGCGAACCGGTGCAGTCCACTTGGCCACCCGTGCCATAGCCCACAACCCCATCAAATCCCTGACCTGTGGAGGACAAAAACCGCACATCGTTCGCCTCATTGGAAGCAACGGCAATGCGCGAACGGCGATCGAGCGATTCAAGGGTCATAACTATCCGTTAACCGAATTCATCAACAGGCCACTGCGGGATTCGACTCCGATCGGCTCGATCGGGTTTCCCAAACCAGCAATCTGCCCCCGCTGGCTGCAAAATTCTCCAGCGCTTGACTAATCGCCTGATGGTTTCGCTGGGTTGATTCGATTCGGTGAACTCGGTTAAGGCAGTGAATTGGGCTGTTGAATCATCAACGGGCGGCTTAACTCTCTTCGCTGGCCAAGTTTGGGCGATCGGGGGTTGCCGCTGAAGCGATGGTCGGTGGTTGATAGAACCCCGCCACCAGGGCCAACATTAACCAGAAAAGCGTGCTGACCTGGGGGCGATACCAAACCGTATCCACCAAACCATGGGCCAACATACCGGCCATGGTGGCCAAGGCCGCCAGCAACCAGTAGCCCTGGCTGGCTTGCAGTTGTCGCAGTCGATTGAGGGCTCGTCCCCCTTGATACGCCGTCATGCCCAACAGCCAAACAAAGCAGGTGAAACCAATCACACCCGTTTCCACCAACACTTCCAAAACCACGGAATAGGCACTGAGGGCACTGAACTTCGGCTTTTGGTAACGCGGATAGACGCGGTTAAAGGCCACATTACCGGGGCCAATGCCTAACCAAGGGCGGTCTTGGATCATCTGCAAAACCGCTTGCCAAACGTTAATGCGGAAGTTGTTGCTGCTGTCGCCCCGGCCCGCAAAGATGCTGAAGACCCGATCGCGCAAAGGTTCCAAAGCCGCCACCGCCAACACCATCAGGGTTGTGCCACCGCCCAGCAGGGCCGGCATCGCCCAGCGTCGCCAAAAGGGAGTGAACCGCACAGACCACCAATAGAGCAGCAAAATTCCCAGCACTGCCAACTCCACCACCATCCCAATCCAACCACCTCGGCTAAAGGTGAGCACCAAGCAGGTTCCATTCAACCCCAACAGCACCACGCCTAAGATTTTTTGGATCCAGCCTTTCCAGGCCAAGATCGCTGCCACACTCAGGGGAACCGAGGCTTCTAGGTAACCGGCTAGCAGATTGGGATTGCCCAAATAGCTGTAGACCCGGGTTGTTTTGCTGAGGGGTGATTCTGGATCAACCCAGGTGGCCAGGGCATCGGCTCCAAAGATCCATTGCCGCAAACCATAGACGCTGGTGGCTAAGGCGGCCAGCAGGTAGACGGTGGTGATGATGGCGCGGCCCCGTTCCAGCCGGGTGACCCGTGCCAGAACGCAGAAGAAGACCAGGTACAAAATCAACTTAGTCCAGCCCACGAAAGCGGCAGCCTGGACGGGCGAAAAGGCCACGGCCACGGTGGCGATCGCCCCATAAAGCAACACCAACAGGTGAATGGGGGTGAACAAGCCGGGCTGATCGCCAGCTTCCGCAGCGGCAACGGGGCGATCGGTCACCGTTAGCAACACCCAAAAAGCGCCGGCCGCCAACAGCAACAGCCCCAGCAAATCCGTTTCGACAAAGGGAGCCAAGCCAAAAACCGTGGCCGCCAACAGGGCCAGCAGGGTTTCGCCCCAATGCAGCAGCCAGCTACTTTGTCGCCAAGCGCTGAGGGCCCCAATCCAACGACCCAGCCAGCTTGTTTGTCGCCACTGGGTTAAGGCGACTCCAGAGAGGGTGAGGGTTTGCCCGATCGTGTCCCAATGGGTCATGAGAGGAGGTGACGGCGATGCCTGTGTGGAAAACAGCACATTTAGCCTAGGTCGATCGGGGCCCAATGGCTAGCGATCGCGCCGCTGGCGGTTTTTCCAAATTGGCTCAACGATTCGCACAACCCTTTGCGTGACTACCAGCACCACTACCAGCATCACTACCAGCGCAACCCCTAGCGCAACCCTTGGCTCACTCCTAAGACCAAGCCGGATGGCGCATCAGGGCATTCATCACCCGCACGCCCCGCAGTTGATTGGTGGTGGGCAAATGGCCTCGGGGCGCTGCCAAACTCCAGTTAAATTCACCGGGCCAGCGTGTCCAGTGGTTACCCTGTTTCCAGTTAATTTTGGGCCAGAATTTTTCCCAATCTTGCCCCACACCCAACCAAATTTCGCGCTGAATCGAAAAGCCAAATTTCCCTTCGGAATAGGTGCGCCACAGGCCATCAATCACTTGCAGATCGAGGGCGGGGAAGCGATCGACCTCGGTGAAGTACAGCCATTTGCGCTTGACGGCTTCGGGGCCCGCCAGCTCGCACAGTTTTTGGATGGTGATTCGATCGGCCTGATCAAAATCTTCCTCAAGCAACGCCGTTTGAATGGGTTGGTAGTCCACGGTGCATTCCCCGGGCAACTCCACCACCCCATCGGGATAGTAGCCTTCGAGGAAGTTGCGAGCCTGGGGCAAGTCGGCCCGGTTCAATAGTTGGCAGATGCGACCCAGCAGCGGATCGATCGTGTCAATGGCCAAGGGCTGGGGCGATCGATCTTTGGCAAAGTCGATCAGCAAGGCCACGCCATCATCCAGGGCCGCTAACGCCGGAAGGGCGGCCAATTGCTTTTTCAGGTTGCCGCTGTTGAGCGCGGTGGCCAGGGAGTCGAGGGCGGTAGACGGATCAATGACGGCGGACGCAGGGGAATCGCTCATGCCAACCTAGGAAGAACCAGCGTTTTCAAGAAATGGTTGTTAAAGGAAAATTGGCCGGAAATGGCGCATCAGAGACTACGGCGCAAACCCCAAAACCACGAGCGGATTGATCGGTTTGCCCAGGCTTCGAGATTGCAAATCATGATTACCAATCGTTGAGCGCTGCTCAGGGATTGGCTTGATCTTGCTGCTTAAGCTTCGGGAGCTTTCGGGAGCTTCGGGATCTATGGTACTGGGTTTCGCGGCCCTTGCCCGATCGCCCCGGCATTCCTCAGCAGCGCCTCTATGGGCCCCTGCATGGGACTGGTTCGGGCCACGAGCGATCGGGCTTCTAAAGATAGCCATGCTCCGCTAAAAAGTCGGGGGTGATGGCATAGCTCTCCCCCGCGCCGCCGTTCAGGGGGCCCGCTCCCGATCGCAGGAGTTTTTCAACATATTTCCCCAACACGTCCCCTTCCAGGTTGACGGCGGCCCCAGGCTGCAAGTCCTGCAAGGTGGTGTGGGCGTAGGTGTGGGGGATGGCGGCCACCTTGAACCAGCGGCCATCATCTGAGCAATCAGCGATCGTCAGGCTGATGCCATCGATCGCGATGCTGCCCTTTTGAACGATGTAGCGTGCGACCCGATCGCTCGCCTGAAAACTCAGTTCCCAGGAGGTGGCCGTGGCGATCGCCGATTCAAACCAGCCGGGCCCGTCCACATGCCCCGTCACGAAGTGGCCGCCAATTTTGCTGCCCACCCGCAACGAAGGTTCCAAGTTCACGCGCTGCACTTGCCCCAGGGTGGTGCGATCGATGGTTTCCGGGGACACAGCCGCCACAAACCCATCGGGCAACAGGGTTTCCACCGTCAAGCACACCCCATTCACCGCCACGCTATCACCCAGTTCCAAACCGGGGACAATCGCCCCGATCGTCTCGGGTTCGCAGGTAATTACCACCCGATCGTTCCCCAGTCGTTCCAGGGTTCCCAGTCCTTGCACCAATCCTGTAAACACTGCTGAGTCCTAATACCTGATGCCGTTAAAAGCTACTGATCAAAACTGCCGACCAAAGCCGCTGATCAAAACCACCGAATCAAAACCACCAAATCAAAACCATTGAGAACAAGGACAAGTCGTCGGTCATGCGTCAACCGAATGGGGAACTGATAGGCTCATAGACTAAACTTCCCGCCATGGAATTCCCCCTCTGTAGCCCTAAATCCTTCTGGTCTCAGAATTTAGTGGTGATCGCTAGATGCCAGATAATTTGCTGGAAAAATGGGCCGTAGCTGTTTTTTGGTCGGTCTTAATGTGTTGAATACACGATCCCAAAAATCTTGAATACCATAATTCCCATTAAAACAGGTGTGGTGGAGATCATGAAAATCCGATGAAATAAAGAAAATCGATAATGAGCTATGTCCTTCTAAATTGTAGATATTGCCGACGATGACCCATGCACAGACTTGAGTAATATCATACCCAAATATAAAAATAGGCAAAAGATCCGTAAGGGTTGTAATCAGGTATTCAGGAAAACTCTTATATCCAGCAACGAAGCTGGAAGAGTCACGAAATTCATGATGTTTAAGGTGAATTTTTATAAAAGCTTGTCTATGAAGCAGCCAGTGTGCAATATAAAAGCAAAGATCTGCAACAATAATTCTTGCCAAAAACCATGTGATGTTAAGGAGTAAGCTATTCCCTCTGTGAACCTCCGGAGCCAAGTATAGAATTACAAATGCTGCTGCCAAAGACCTAAGTTCACCCAAAACAATTCCTTTGACTGTAAAAGCAGGAAATGTCTGTTTTTTGACTTTGACCACTCTTGCGGTTAGTTTTTTCGCCAGAAAATCATTGCTTTTAATATTTTTTTCAATCAGAAAGCCAACACCATAAAATGAAATAGAGCCAACTGCCCAATAGAGAAAAACTTGATTAATAAATGAAATCTGAGAATTTTCCAGAAAGTAGAAGAATACTTGCTGAATGAGCGTACAGGCAATTGCCACTTTGATATAGAACTCAATACCAGGAGCAAAGTTAAGAAGTTTTTGCATTGATTTTTCTAAACAATTCATTTCGATAAGAATTTATCATTTTGTAGAGTGTTGACGGTCTTTTTTACTATATCTGAAACCGGCAATTGCGATTTGCCCCAGGTGAAGGATGGTGTGATTTCCCAGCCAGCGATTTCAGTAGCACGGCATCTTGATTGGTTGAGTTTTGGGTGATCAAGGTGATCAAGGAGTTGGCATAATCAGCGCTCAAGACCGGAGTAAGTGATTCATTGCTTTAAGGAACTTAGGCAAGATTTTGCTTGGAATTGTTCGATTATCGAGCGGGTGATTTTTTCATCGTCTGCGCGATCAAGCCGTTGCAGCACCTCCATCACAATCGATAATTCTAAACCGGGCAACACTTG
>NZ_LIRO01000114.1:0-242 GCF_002742025.1 Limnothrix sp. PR1529 | reverse complement strand
ACAGCACCAGCCCGATCGCCACAAAATTGGTGAGCATTGCCGATCGCCCATAGCTCAACCAGGGCAAGGGAATCCCCGTGATGGGAGCCAGGCCGATCGTCATCCCAATGTTGACCGTAATTTGGAAAATCAACATTCCCAACACGCCAATCGCGATCGCCGAGCCAAAGTTATCTTTCGCGGATTGGGCGATCGACACCAACCGCAAGCAAATAATCCAAAACAGGGCCAGCACCACGATC
>NZ_LIRO01000137.1:0-25259 GCF_002742025.1 Limnothrix sp. PR1529 | reverse complement strand
GGGGCCACCACTGCGGGGCGGGCCGGTTCCGGAGCCGCCGGCCGGCTGGGACTCGGATCGCTGGTGCTGCTGGGCGCAGTGGAGCGATTGGGGCGCGGTTCCCGATCAGCGGGAGCCGGGGCGGCAGGTGCGGCCGCTGGGGAAGAGGCCGCGGGTGCGGGGCTGGCCGGTTGTTCCGCCGTGCGTTCTGGGGCCCGTTCCGTGGGGCGATCGGCTGTGGGGGCAGGCTGTTCCGTGGGGCGATCGGCGGCCCGTTGCCGTTCCGCCTGTTCCGCGACCTGGCGACGTTCGGACTCCTCGCGACGACGGGCCTCGTTAGCCCGTTGGAACCGCGATCCCTCCTCTTCGTAGGTGACGCGCATGGGGCGGCGCAGGCCCCCTTCGGGCACGGTTTGCGGGTCAAAGCGCCATTGCCGCATCGCTTCTAGGGTTTCGCGATCGACCGCCGGGTTGCCGCTGGATTGGCGCAACCGTACCTCCACGCTGCCATCGGGCCGAATCCGCAAATCCACACGGGGACTGGCTTCCGTGCCCCGATAGCGCGGTAGGGGACAACTCACGCATTGGGGCTGGCCGGGCGATCGCGCGGGGGCGGGTGGCGGACTCGGCGGCGGGCTGGTCACGGGCGGCCCCTCCAGCGTGCCGGCCGGTTCCCCATCGCTCGATCCCGTGCCCTCGGGATCGCCATCCAGTGCGCCCGAGGTGAATCCGGTGGCTTGGCTGGCATTGCCGAACCCGTCCCCTGTGCCGTTGGGATCGCTAATCGGGCCGGTACCCGTGGCCATGGCTGGCGCATCTCCCGTGGGGCTGGTGCCGGGGGCGATCGGGTCGAGATCGCCCGTGGGATTGGGGTTGCGAGTGGGCGCATCTTCGCCCGCTTTCAAAGGAGCCTGACTCTGAGGAGCCAACGGAACCCGATCGCGCTGCGGATTGGTTACGGGGTCGGTCGGAGTAGGCGTGGCCAAGGGTTCCGACGGGCGATCGGGCGTGAGGTTGGAAATGGTCACTTCCATTTCGCTGTCGGTGGTGACCGGGCGATCGCTCCACCAGTTACGGACTTGCCACCCCCAGGCCAACCCATGCAGGGCGATCGACCCGCAAACGCTGCCAAACAGAAACCGTTTCAGCCACCGAGATTCTTTTTGGCGCTGCTGACCAATCAGTTGCGAGCTGTCCATAGGCGGATTTAAACCATCAAGCTATCAGGCAAAAACAGGTGAGCAATTCCTTAGGGCTGGGTGGGTTTTTGGGTGGCGATCGCCAGTTTGGCCCCCTCCACTTGGCGCACCCGATCCATCACCGCCACCACGCGATCGTGGGTCACAGAACCATCAGCATTCAGGACAATTGTTAAATCCTGTCCCGACTGCTGAAGCCCTCGAATGGCTGTGCTTAAAGACTCGATCGCCACGGGGGTTTTGTTCAGAAATAAACCGCCCTGCGGATCGAGGGTCACCGTGGCTCGAATCACCTTTTGGGGCTTGGCTGATTGGGCTTTTGGCAAGTTCACCGCCAACCCTTCAAATCGCCCCAAAAAGAGCGTAGACATAATGAAAAAGGTCAAAATTGCGAAGATCACATCGATCATCGGCACAATTTCAATCCGAGGCGGCAAATCCGGTTCATCAATGGTTCGCCTGCGCATAGGTTGCTCCTCCCGTTTGTTTGGCTTGCATTTTTTTCAAATAGCGCCGATGCCGCAATTCCAGTTCCGCTGAATATTCCTGAATCAGGGCAATTTGCCGCAGATAAAAGCCTCGGAACGTGTTAGCAAAAAACAGCGTGAACAACGCCACCACCAAACCAAACGCCGTAGAAACCAAGGCTTCGCTAATTCCCGAGGTGACTGCGGTGGTTTTTGCACCGCCCACATCGCCCAAATTCAGGGAGCTAAAGGATTGAATCAAGCCCAACACCGTCCCCAACAATCCCAACAACGGCGACAGGGTAATGATCGTGTCAAAAATGTTGTTAAAGCGCTTTAAAACGGGGATTTCCGCTTGGGTTGCCCCATCGATCGCCAGGGCAATTTCATCGGGTTCCGCCTCATCCAAGGAAGCCGCCGCCAGGAAAATGCGCCCCAAGGGTAAATCCACATTGCGCTTGAGTTTTTCCACCGCCAGCAGCGGATCAAATTCATAGAGATCCAGCACTTCCCGAATCGCTTTGGTTTGCCGACGATTCACCCGAAACCAAAACACCACACGCTCAATGATTAGAGCGATCGCCAACACTGAAAACAACGTGAGGGGAACCGCAACTGCTCCCGCCGCCACCAAAATTTCACCCAGTTTTTGCATCGTTCCTTCAACCATCTTGTTTGTTAATAACCTACGAGAAAATGCCCATTAATCAATCGCCAATCAATTGCTCATCTCCTGATCTGAGTTGATTGCTATTGGAGGCATGGTTCAAAATGAAAAAGAGAGTGAACCCTTAATCGTGAATGGTGCGCCGTAGTAAACCCGCAGATCACTTTCGGCCGCCTCGAAGTAATCAATATCAAAGAGGTTTTCGATATTGATGGCGGCCCGGAAATTCTCTCGTTGATAAAACAGCGAGAGATCAGTACGGGTATAGCTGGGAACCTCAAAGGAGTTGGCTAAATCGCCAGCGCGATCGCCCACATGGAACAGCCCCAAACCCAAACCCAAGCCCTTGAGAGATCCCTCCTGAATCTCATAACTAGTCCACAGACTGGCGGTATGTTTGGGCACATTGTTGATGCGATTACCCACATCTAAGGTGTTGTCTTCGGTGATTTCAGCATCGGTGTAGGCATAGCCCCCGGCAATTTTCCAACCCGGCAAAATTTCCCCCACCACGTTGAATTCCACCCCTTGGCTGCGCTGTTCTCCGGTTTGGATCGAGAAGTTGGGATCCTCTGGATCAGCGGTCAAAACATTCGATCGCGTGATGTGATACCAAGCCAAGGTGGTGGATAGTTTGCGATCGAACCAATCTGCTTTGATGCCAATTTCGTATTGAGTGCCGCGCTCCGGCTCAAATAGGGTGCTATCTAGACCTGTTCCCACCACCTGCAAAAACGAGCGGCTATAGCTGCCATAGAGCGACAGATTTTCGGTGGGTTGATAGACCAAGCCAATGCGAGGGCTAAAGGCTTCATTTTGCTGGAAGGAATTCTCTCCTTCAGCGCGATCGATGGTTTGGCTGACAATATCAAATCGCCCACC
The DNA here is from genome assembly GCF_002742025.1 of Limnothrix sp. PR1529. NCBI lineage: Bacteria > Bacillati > Cyanobacteriota > Cyanophyceae > Pseudanabaenales > Pseudanabaenaceae > Limnothrix > Limnothrix sp. PR1529. The sequence continues at coordinate 22,065 of NZ_LIRO01000137.1, read as the reverse complement.
CAACAAAATTTGCAGTTTGGGAGTGAGTTCTACCCGATCTTGTAGATAGATTCCCAAAGAATCGGTAGTGATCGGTTCTCGAGAATATTCAGCAATCAGTTCTCCCCGAGGTTGACCATAAACCGGATTAAACAGGTCGATCGAGCTGAGGGCATATTGCTTATTCGATGCCCCATAAACATCTCGGTTTAGCTCCACCCCAAACAGCAGCTCATGGGCGATCGAACCAGTTTTGAAATTACCTACCACATGGGTATCCAAGAGGTAGTTATCTTGGGATTGATCATCCGTGCTGAATAACCCCCGCTCCAAGGTGCGTTCATCCTCACCCAAAGCTGATGCAAACAGGGAATTTTGGGGAACCCGTAGGCGAGTGGTTTGGAAGGAATTGCGCAGTTGCCAATTGGGGCTGAAACGGTGTTCTAGGTTGTAGCCCAAGCGCAAGGCATAGCGATTATTGCTATCTAGATCTTCATCTGGCTCCCCAATAAATAAACTGCGGGGTAAGTTGCCATTGATGTTGTCTAAAATTGTGCCTTTGGCGGGTAAACCACGCGCGTTGGGCTGCTCCCCAACGGTGTATTCCCCTTCCAAGGTGAGCTTGGTGCGATCGCTAATTTGCCAACTTAAAACCGGGGCGATCGAGTAGGTTTGGCGATCGAAAAAGTCAATAAACGTATCGGTGGTGGAGGCTCCGGCCGTGAGTCGATAGCGCAAGGTGCGATCGCGATTCAGCGGCCCGGTGAAATCGATCGCCCCTTCATAGGTGTCAAAATTGCCCACCAACCCCGTGATCGTGTAGCGCGGTTCCGCCAGCGGTTGCTTGGTCACAATGTTGACCGTGCCGCCGGGGCCCCCTTGGCTAAACAGCGCTCCGGCTGGCCCCTTCAACACTTCGATGCGATCGATGTTTGAAAGGGCAATGCGGGAGGTGACGTTCGTGTCGTCGCGCAGACCGTTGCGGATGATGTTGCGGCCCGTGAAGCCCCGGATTGTAAAGCCCTCGAACGGTGAGTAGGAGGGGTTATCGGGCGTGACCCCAGCCACGGTGCGCAGGGCCTCGTTGACGCTTTGCACCTGGCGATCGCGCAGGAGTTCTGCGGGGACAACCTGCACTGAAAAGGGCAAATCGAGGTTGTCGGTGTTGGTGCGGCTGCCCACGGAAGCGCTGGGCACGTGATATCCCGGGGCCCGATCGCCCGTCACCACCAGCTCTTCGGCCGGTTCGATCGCCTCGGGATTCAGCGTGTAGGCCAACCCATCGGCCACCAACGCCACTTCACGGCGCGGCAACCCCGCCGCCCCCGTCACCATCACCTGCACCCCGCCCGCTGCCCGTTGCACCAACCGAATTTCCGCAATATCCGCCGTGGGGTTGGCCGCCTGGAACGTTGCCCCATCGGGCAAAGCCAGCATCGCATTCGGCAGTTCCGCCAGTAGTTGGTTGCCCTCAGCCCGAAACCGGGTGGCATCAATCGCCAGGGGCTGCCCCCCAGCCGTCGTCAGCACAATGTCCAGCCCCGTTTCCGTTGGCTCCAAGGTCACCCCGGTAATCCGCGCGGGATCCGACGCAGCCTGGGCCAACCAATCGGCAACGGAGGTGCTGGGTTGCGAAAACTCCGCCACACTCAGGATCTCGGGCGATTCCGAGGGTTCCACAGCCCCAGCCAGGCCGGGCAGCAACCCCACACAAGCCCCCCAAATTCCCCAAGCCAGCTTTAGATTCATCGATCGCACCACTCCCCTCGCACCAGTCAGCGTGACGATGGAGCACCATCGCCGAATCACTCAGTTGAGAACTACTTTCAATTAACAAGCGAGATGATCTTACGGTGTCATTTCCCGAAAATGGGGAACAAAAGTTTGCTGAAACGGAATTTTTCTTTGGCGAAACGGAATTTTTAGTGAAATTGGGGCCAAGAGGCGATCGCGCGGCAGCCCATCGATCGCCCCTTGACCCTCGGCCGGCCCTCAGTTTCAGCCTTGTCGCTGGAACGATCGGGGACTGAGGCCAAATTTTTTGCGAAATGCCGTACTGAAAGCGCAAAGGTTGGTGTAGCCCACTCGCCGGGCCACTTCCGTCACAGACCACTGGCGATCGAGCAACCAACGGCGGGCTTGCTCCATGCGGTAATCGTGTAAATAGCCAAAGACGGTTTTGCCAAACACCTGCTTAAACTGCCGCTTCAGGGTGCAGTCATTTAGCCCCACCTGTCGCGCCAAATCCGTCAAGGACGGGGGAGTCTGGAACCGTTGCAGCAAAATATCCCGCGCTTGGTAAATCCGATCGAGGTCAGATCCCTTCAGGGGCAGCGAGCGATCGGCGATGGGTCGATCGGCTCCCCCTTGGTCTTCCGCTTGAGCTAACCACAGGGTCAACAGTTCCACAAACTTACTTTCCAAATACATCTGCCTCATCGCGCCGTGGTGGGGGCAATGGAGCATCTGTTGCAGCACCACTTGCATCGCAGGCGTGATTAGGGTCAATGGATCGGTGGAATCGGGAGAATCTTGGAAATCGGGGGAATCTTGGGAATTGAAGGGGTGGGCCATCTGGCGGCTGGCTTGCCACAAGTCCCGCCAGTCACCGTCAGAGATGCCAGGAGCCATGTCAGATAAGTGATTTTTGGTGAAATTTAGGAATGGAATTATTAGGAATTGCTAGCAGTTTCAAAAGTTGGCATTTATTTTAAATGCAAATGACTTTCAAAAAGTGTCGCAGTCAACAACCGGATGCACCCGATCGGGTGAGCGGGGTTGCGGCGGAAACAGGGAAAAGGCGGCAGAACGGCGGGAAATTGGGGCGATCGAGCAGTTCTAGGTTGGCGCTGGATTGGCGCTCTGGGTTAACCCTCGGTCAACAGGTGGTTGACGGCCGCTTGGAAGCGATCGAGCGGAATCCAAATCCCATCAGCCCCGGGATCCGAGAAGCGATAGTTCAAAATCGCCTCCGGATCGGGGTAGTGATCTAGGGGTTCACCCACCAGGTGATAGTGCGCTAGGCCAATCAGGTCGGCAATTTCCCAAAAATAGCTGGGCACATAGCGCGGTGAAAACAGTTCCAGGACGATCGTGCCCGGTTGGCAAAAAACCAGATTGGTGAGGCCAGCTCCGTGGGGCGCAATCACCACCTTGGCTTGGGCCAAAAGGGAAACCTGTTGGGCAAAGGACAGACTTTCCAGCAGCACGATTTTGAATCCATGCTGACGCACCAACCAATCACTGAGTTGGCGATCGTCCACGACACGGCGATATTTGGCCCAATCACGACTGATGTAGAGCCGATCGTGCGGGGCCATGGACTGGATAATGGCAGGTCGCAAAAACAGTTGCCGCAGGGTGTCGCAAATCCAAGGCGTGGCCCGATCGACCCGAGAAGGTACCACCAACCGATCGGCCACAATATGGCGATCGTCTGGATTGCTAATAATCAGCTTTTGGGGCGGAATGCCCAACAGTTCCAGGGTTTCCGTTTGGTAGCGATATTCCTGTTCATTCACCGCCACATAGTCAAACTGATCCAACGTCCAGCCCGCATCGGCCAACAGCCGCAACCGCGACAGGAGATTCAGCAACCAGTGACAAAACATTGACCCCCCCGCCACCGACAACAGGGCCACGGTTCCCGCCACCCGGCGCGGCGGCGGCAATTGCTCCGACAGGGCCACCAACTCCACACTCCCGAGGGAGAGTTCCTGAACCAATGCGCCCGTTTCGGTAAAAATGGCGCTGGTGTAATGATCCGTCCAGGCTCGGCCCTGAGGCAGGGTGACCACAAAGGTGGGATCAACTTCGTATTCAGTGGCGCAAAGGTCGGGATGGGGCGGCTCTCCGAGGGGCGACCGGGAAGCCTTGAGCTGCACCCGATCGGCCGGGTCGATCGGGCAATAGTCCAAGGTGGCGGCGGGCAATTCCTGGGGCACTTGCTGACGATCGGCCAGCACCAGGGAGCGCGGAACCCACTTGCGCCCACAGGACAGGGCATCCTCAAAACGGCCAGCCCGTTGGAGCAACCGAAACAGGTGATCGTAGGGTCGGCGGTAGGTGGGGTTGCGATACAAGGCCTGAAGATAGGCGGCCAGGGCCCGATCGACCCGCTCCGGTTCCAAGGCTGGGTCGGGACAGTCTCGCCACCAATCGCCCAGGGCCGTCCAAGCCGTCAGGGAATTGTGATCCAGGGCGATCGCCTCCTCCAAGGCCAGGCGGGCCCCCAGCCAACAGTCCTGATCGCGCAGCCACAGGGCCAGTTGGTGATGGGCGTGGGCTTGCTGCTCGATCGCGCAGGTTGGCAGCAGGTGATATTCCTGGTAGGCCAAGTCCGCGTCTTCCCAACCGGCACAAAGGGCCTGATGCAAAAACGCCCACAGGGCCGGCACTCGTCGCCCCAACATTGCCAGTGCGGCTCCCAGTTGGCCATAGCACGCCGCTGCTTCTGGCCCGATCGGTTGCTGGCGCAGGGTCGATCGCAACTCAGCCACCCTGGCCAGGGCCGCTGGCTGCGGGTCAAGATCAGCCGAAGACCAGGAAACTGGGAGTTGGGAAGGCGACAAGCTCAAAATCAAAACCCTCGATCGCGCGATCGGCTGTGGGGGATGCCCGTTCACCCAAACCATGCCCCAGGGCCGACTCATGCCTTGGGCATTCCTAACGGGTTGCTTCAGCGCATATTTCCGCTTCAAGACCGAGGGGATGGACACATCATCCAAGGCGTAAGTCAGGAAACCGGCTTGGGCTTATCTATTGGCTATAAGTCTATTGGCTACAAGATTATGCAGGAAAAACTATGCAGGAAAAACACGGCGGTCGTCGCCGCGATCGAACCCCGTGAGAATTTTGCAGTGTTCAAAGCATCTAAATCTTGAGCGCCCAATCTTGAGCACCCAATTCTCAACACCCAATCTTCAACACTAATCCTCGCTCAGACACCAAACCAAAAAAGCCAATCCCCCAAAGGCCGCCAACCAACCGGGCAACGGCAGCACCCAAGCCACCCAGCCGCGCACAACGGCCACAAAAGCCCCCACCACAGTCCAGTCCAAAAACAACAGCAGGGCCACCGCCCCGATCGCCCCCAAAATTAACGGCATCTTTGTCTCCGTGGAACTGCCACAGTCGGATCAAAAATAGGTCGAAACGGCGGGCCAAGGTCGCACCGCTGAGAATAGGTTGAATAGTACCCATTCAGCCTGCGATTGGAGACCTTGAGCCGTGAAACCTGCCCTGATTTTGACCTTAGGTTGTGCCATGGTGAGCTGCTGGGCCACCCGCGCGATCGCCCAGACTTCCATTGATGGGGACTTGACCCTTTCCAACGGCAACCCCAAAGGTTCCCTCACCGGCACGGCGATCGGCTCCCATGACTTGCCCTCCACTGTTCTGGGGCGATCGACCGACCAGGCGGGCCACGATTGCCTTGGCTTCAGCTCCCTGAGTCCCAATCACCGCCTGACCCTGCAAACCCCGATCGCCAACTTGACCCTCAGCGTCAACAGCGGCCAAGACGACACCACCTTGGCCGTGCGCGGCCCCAATGGGCTGCTCCTGTGTGGCGATGACACCGTGGGCACGGCTTCCGCCCAAGTGACTGCCCCCCAGTGGCCGGCTGGTACCTACGAGGTTTGGGTTGGAACCTTCAAACCCGGGATGCGCAGCCCCTACCGGTTAACGGCAGAGTGAGTGCATTTTTAGGGCATCTCTGGGGCATCTCTGGGGCATTTCTGGGGCATCTTCCGCGCAAATCTGCACAAATCTATGGAAACCCCGATCGTTCTCTCCGCTTTTCCCTCTCATCGCCTAGGGTAAAACTGGCCCCAGTCCCCCGGTTTGGTTAACTTGAAGCCCAAAATTGGATCCCAAATTCCTGCAATCCTCCCAGACTCCCACCCCGTACTCCATAGACGGCAAGCTCGGTTCGGCCGTATTCTAAGAAGCTGTGAAAAAATACTCAGTTTTTCCGCTTAACAAATCCCCCTAATCTCGTCTGCCGATCCATGGTTGTCACCGAAGATTTGACCAGTTCCCCGCCTCCCCCACAACCGTCCCCCTTCACGATCACAACCCCCCTCTATTACGTCAACGCATTACCCCACATCGGTAGTGCCTACACCACGATGGCGGTGGATGCGGTGGGCCGTTTTTATCGGTTACAGGGGCACCCGGTGCTAATGATTACCGGCACCGATGAGCATGGCCAAAAAATCGAGCGGACAGCCCAGGAACGCAACAAAAACCCTCAGGAACACTGTGATGAAATTGTCCAGGGTTTTGCCGATCTTTGGCAAAAGCTGAATATCCGTTACGATCGCTTCATTCGGACAACGGACGAGCGGCATCGCGCCATTGTGGTGGAATTTTTTGAGCGCGTTTGGGCTGCGGGGGACATTTATTCTGGAAAGCAACAGGGGTGGTACTGCGTTTCCTGCGAAGAGTTTAAGGAAGAGCGGGAGCTAACGGAGGATCATCATTGCCTGGTGCATCCCAACAAGCAGGCTGAGTGGCGCGATGAGGAAAATTATTTTTTCCGGCTCTCCAAATATCAGACAGCGCTGCAGCAATTTTATGGAGACCATCCGGAGTTTATTCAACCGGAAAGTCGCCGTAATGAGGTGTTGGCATTTGTGGAGCGGGGGCTGCAAGATTTCTCCATTTCACGGGTCAATATTGACTGGGGATTCGCGCTGCCCAATGATCCCAAGCACACGCTTTATGTCTGGTTTGATGCGCTGTTGGGCTACGTGACGGCACTGTTGGAACCCGGTGAAGCCCCGACGCTGGAGAATGCCCTGAGGCATTGGTGGCCAATCAGTACCCACGTGATTGGTAAGGATATCCTGAGGTTTCATGCCATTTATTGGCCAGCAATGTTAATGTCGGCTGGGTTACCGATTCCCCAACGGTTGTTTGGTCATGGCTTCTTAACGAAAGATGGCCAAAAGATGGGCAAAACGCTGGGGAATACGATCGATCCGGTGGCGTTGATCGATCGTTATGGTAGCGATGCGGTTCGTTACTACTTTCTCAAGGAAATTGAGTTTGGCCGCGATGGGGACTTCAATGAAACGCGGTTTATTAATATCGTGAATGCGGACTTGGCGAATGATTTGGGAAATTTGCTGAACCGAACCCTCAAGATGGCCCACAAGTATTGCGAGGGTCGGGTGCCGTCGGTGACGGTGGCGGAAACGGATCCGTTGCGCCAATTAGGCACGACGTTGGGCGATCGCGCAGGGCGGGCCTATCGGGCCATGGCGCTGCACGAGGCCTGTCAGTCGGTGCTGATGTTGGCTCAAACGGGCAACAAGTACTTAGACGAGCAGGCTCCCTGGACCAAGTTCAAACAGGGCGATCGGGCGGCTGTGGAAGCAATCCTGTATGCGGTGTTGGAGTCGGTGCGGTTGGCGGCCTATTGGCTGTCCCCGATCGTGCCTCAACTGAGCAGCCGGATTTATGGCCAATTGGGGTTTGCGGTGGATTTCGATCGCGTGGATGCGGATCCGTCCCTGCGGGAGCAATTGGGGGGGCATGGCCATTGGGGTGGCCTACCGACAGGGCAAGGGCTGGCGGAACCGCAACCTGTGTTCCAAAAGCTGGAAATGCCGCAGTAACTTGCGAGCACCGATTGCACTGGAATTGACCACCGGAGCGATCGGGTTATCGTGAAGGGAGTTGCTAGAACTCTCCTGAAAAGTCCCGAGCTTTTGATGATCTTTTTCTTTCTTTTTGCTCTTTAAGAACCTTTGAAACCTTTTTCGATGGGCTGGCGATCAAGCGGGTTCCATCTCCTTCTTTAAACGACGAGGCATAACAATCATGAATAGCAACATGGAGCGAGATCCGATCTTTACGCCAGAGCAAGTTCTGGAAAATCGAGGGCGGGTGGCCATCTTTATTGATGGCTCGAATTTGTTCTATGCGGCGCTGCAATTGGGCATTGAAATCGACTACACCAAACTGCTTTGCCGCCTGACTGCCGGATCGCGGCTGTTGCGATCGTTCTTTTACACCGGGGTCGATCGCACCAATGAAAAGCAACAGGGCTTTTTGTTGTGGATGCGCCGCAATGGTTATCGGGTGGTGGCCAAGGACTTGGTGCAACTCCCCGATGGGTCTAAAAAGGCCAACCTCGATGTGGAAATCGCCGTGGACATGATGGCGCTGGTGGGTTCCTATGACACGGCCATTTTGGTCAGTGGCGATGGGGATTTAGCCTATGCGGTGGATGCGGTTAGCTATCGCGGGGCCCGGGTGGAAGTGGTCAGCTTGCGATCAATGACCAGCGACAATTTAATCAACGTGGCCGATCGCTATATTGATTTGGATGCCATCAAGGACGACATCAAAAAAAGCCCCCGCCAAGGCTACACCTACCATCCCTTACCCCATGCGGATGAAGAGCGTTTAGAGAAAGAGAGCTAAGCTTGCGCCCCATTGCAACCCCCAGTTGCGATGCCCGTGGCAGCCCGCTGGGGCCCAGCCCCGCAAGAAACTGACCTTGGCAATCCCGTCCCTGCCCGTTCGCCTTTAGAATTGCGGTTGACGATCGCGGTTTTTCGATCCCCAGCGATCGCCCATGGGCTAGCCCCCTCGGCCACGATCGAGCCGAATTCAACCCCAACGAATTCAGCCGGATCCAACCCAGAATCCAACCTAGGGGCCAACCCAAGATCAGACTCAGGATCAACCGCTGCTGCACCTATGAGCTTTCCAACTCGCGCTATTCGGGGACTGGTCGCCCTTGCACTGATTGCCGGCCTGAGCACGGCCTGTGGCAATCGCAACCGAGGGGAGGAACGAATTGCCGCCGACACGAAGGCCGCAGAGGATTTCCAAGGAGACTTGGTGTTTGACAACTTGACCCTGAACCGAGCAGACAAGCAGGGGCAGGTGTTGTGGGAAGTGCGGGCCAACCAGGCACGCTATTCTCGCGATCGCAAGCTGGCCAAACTGTCAGACGTGAAGGGCAAACTGTTCCAGGATGGCAAGGTGGTCTATGAGATCACGGCCAAACAGGGGGAAGTGGAACAAAACGGGCAAGTTTTGAAGGTTTCCGGCAACTTACGCGCCAAGGATTTGCGGGAAAAGATGGAATTCCAAGGCGGTTCTGCAACTTGGGAACCCGCAAAGTTCCAACTGCAAATGAAGGGCGGAGTAACGCTGAATCATCCCCAAGCCAAGATCCAATCCCAGGAGGCGGTGGCGTTTAGTCGCGATCGCCGGGTAGAGATGGTGCAGGCGGTGAAGCTGGTCTCCAAAGATCGCCAGATGAAGTTGGACAGCGATCGGCTGATTTGGCAAATGAAGGCCGATGAGCTACAGGCGATCGGTAAGGTGGTGGCCACCGGCAGCAAGCCCGAGATGAAGCTGACGACCGATCGACTGGTTTGGCAACGCAAAAAACAAGTCAGCGAGGCGATCGGGAATGTGGTCGCCGTCCAGAACAAGGGAGCCAACCGGCTGACGGCCGATCGGGTGTTGTGGCAAATGAAAGACCAAGTGGCCCAGGCAGAGGGCAAGGCCGTTGCCACCGGCCAAAACCCGCCGATGCAACTGCGGGCCGATCGAATCATTTGGCAAATGAAAGACCAAGTAGCCCAGGCGATCGGCAACGTGGTGGGGGTGCGCCAGGATCCCGCCGTGCGTGTGCAATCCCAGCGGGTGGTGTGGCAACAGAAACCGCAACTGGTCAGCAGCGACACCCGCACCATCATCGAGCGGTTTAACTGTGCGGGTGGTCGCTGTGTCATTTCCGATCGGGCCGTGGGCAACTTGGTAGATGTGAGCTTGAAGGATCGTGTTGCCTTTTTGCGTAACCAAGCCCAAGTCAGCACCGGCAATCCTGGGGTAGACGTGGCCAGCGATTCCCTGATTTGGCAATTCCAAGCCCAGTCCCTGACGGCCGATCGCCCCGTGACGGTCTACGAACGACAACAGCAGGTGGTGTTAAACGCCGATCGGGGATTCATGGATCTCAAAAACCAAAATGCCGAAATGTTGGGCAATGTGCGCGGTGTGTCCCGCCTCCGCAGCGCCAACCTCAGCAGCGATCGGCTGATTTGGTCCATGCGCGATCAGCAACTCCAAGCCTTTGGCAATGTGTTTTATCAACAGGCCAACCCCTTCCTCATTTCCCGGGGTAACTACGGCGTGGGTTCCATGAAAGACGGCGCAATCTTCCTGCAATCCGGGGGCAACAGCCGCGCCCGATCGACCTTCTTCCCGGAAAATCTCCAGGCCGCCGCTTCCCCTGCACCCGCGCCCAGTCCCGTCGTTGGTGCGCCCGCGCCGGGGCCCGCTGCCACGCCCGTGGGCCCGCCGCCAATTCCCAGCACCTTGCCGCCAATTCCGCCGGCCCTGTTGGGGACAGAAACCGGCATTTTTGAAGATCCGTTCTCGAACCTGTTTGGCCCCTAGGATCGATCCGCAGAATCCACCATCCTGGGTTTGATCGCCCGTTCAGGATCCACGAAATCTCAGGCGGGCCCATCCTCAGCCCGATCGCCCGATCGATCCACCAGCTCCCGCAACCTACCCAGCTCCCGCAACAGCACCGTTGTGGCCAACTGTTGCTGCTGAATGGTCATCATCACCAGGCCGGTTAAAAGACCCACGTAGAAATTTTCAGCACCAAACCCAAAGCCCACCCCCAAAGACAAAGCCACCAGTAGCCCCATGGCAAACTCCCGCCGGTCTTCAGGGGTCGCCAACTGCCAAATTTGCAAAGGATTGGTGGTGCGGTTCATAGCTGTTCGGAAACTGAATGGTGTTCGGAAACTGAACTGTTGATTAATCCTGAAACGGTAAATAACGCGATCAACCCATCTCAAGCAACCATCAAACATCCAGCAGCCCAGACAGCCAGACACTCAGCCGTTGATTCACCCCCCGGCGCTGAATCCCCCAATCAAGCCACGACCGAGGATTCAGCGCCCTGATTGAACGCTGATGGCCGCCTACTGCAAAGAAGCCACAAACTTATCCAGTCGATCCATACCCCGCAAAATCGTATCCAGATCCGTTGCATAGGACAGGCGGAAGTTGGCATCTGAGCCAAAGGGCAAGCCGGGAATCGTGGCCACTTGGAACTCCTCCAAGAGGCGCTGGCAAAACTCGATCGACCCGAGGCCCAACTGCGCAATATTCGGGAACAGATAAAACGCACCTTCCGGCTCTGAGCAGGTGATCCCCGGCAAGGCCCGAATCCGTTCCAACATCACCGATCGCCGTTTCGTGAAGGCCGCCAACATTTCCGCCACACAGTCTTGGGACTCTTCCAGGGCCGCCACTGCCCCAAACTGGGCAAAGGTACAAACATTGGAAGTGGCATGGCCCTGAATGGTGGCCACGGCGTTAATGAGGGCATGGGGCCCCGCCAGGTAGCCCACCCGCCAGCCGGTCATGGAATAGGCCTTGGCGAACCCGTTACAAACCAGGGTGCGATCGAACATGCCCTCCACGGCCGCAATGCTCAGGTGCTCGGCCCCGTCGTAGAGAATTTTTTCGTAAATTTCATCGGACACCACCGCAATGTCCGCTTCGATCACCACCTGGGCGATCGCCCGAATTTCGTCGGGGCTGTAAACCTTGCCCGTGGGGTTTGATGGCGAATTCATCACCAGCAGCTTGGTGCGCGGCGTAATCACCGATCGCAACTGTTCCGGCGTAATCTTGTAGCCCGTCTCCTCGGTAGTGGGCACAATCACCGGCTTGCCCCCCGCCAGCACCACCATCTCCGGATAGCTGAGCCAGTAGGGCGCGGGAATAATCACCTCATCGCCCGCCTCAATCATCGCCATCATCAAACCGTAGAGGGCATGTTTGCCCCCGTTGGTGACAATCACCTGCTCCGGTTCATAGGGCAATCGGTTATCACGGTTCAACTTCTGGGCGATCGCCTGGCGCAGGGCCGGTTCCCCAGCCGCCGGGCCATAGCGAGTTTTGCCTTCATCCAAAGCCTTTTGGGCTGCCGCCACCACATGGGCCGGAGTGGGGAAGTCTGGCTCCCCGGCGCTGAAGCTACAGACATCCAGGCCGCTCGCTTTCATGGCCTTCGCCTTGGCAGTGATGGCGAGCGTGATGGAGGGGGTGACTTGTCCGACCCGCGCCGCTAGTTTCATGTTTCTCGGAAGTTCACATTAGGGATGACTGCCAGATCAGGCGTTGCCAAGGTTGCCGGTCGGCAGCGCTACAAGCTCGTGGCTGGCGTTAATGGTCTAGTCTCTCAGGGAACTGTAGCCTGCGTCAAAATCAATTGCTACCGTTTTAAAGAAGTTTTGGGGCCATGATTGGCCCTTGGCATTTTGGAAATTGCAGAGTTCAGCCAACATGGAAAATGTTTGAGCGTATTCCATGCGCTCTTGTCGCTCGTCCCAAGCTTGCATCCGTAACTCTTGCTCAGGCGTTGGATAGAAACAATACCAATCAGCCTTTTCAGGCTTTTCAGCCATGACCTTACATTTCAATCCTTACATTTCAATCGATATATCGATATAGCGTAGGATGTCGAGCAAGGAGCCGTGGCATGAGCTTATCTGTTGAAAAATCGGAGGGGGGAATTGGGACGGGTGGTCGATCGATGCTGGTCGATCGCATTGCCTCACCCCTATCCCGCACCCTGACCACGGTGGTTGTTCCCACCACGATCGCCCTGTTAGCCATGGGGCTAATTTCCGGCAATCTCTGGCTGGGGTTAATGGGTGGCTTGGGAGCCTTGGGCACGGGTCTGTGGTTGCTCACGCCGTTTCGCAGCCAGCTCTGGACTCAACTGATCCCCGTCTCCTGGCGCGTGCCGATCGCGGGGGCCTTGGGGTCGATCATTGGGGTCTTTGGGTTGCTGCTGTTGTGGGGCACGGAGCGATCGCAAGGGGAACAGGGAACCCGCCTCAGCATCAATTGGGATGCGGTGGGAGCCATCAGCGAAGCCCTGGGAGCCTTGGGCCAAATTGCGATCGCCGTGTTGGCGGTCTATGTGGCCTGGCAACAATACGTGCTCTCGCGGGATTTAACCATTCAGCAAAACCGGATTACCCAACAGCAAACCATCGATGCCTATTTCCAAGGCGTGTCCGACTTGGCCTTGGATGAGCAGGGTTTTTTGGAAGATTGGCCCCAAGAACGGGCGATCGCGGAAGGCCGCACCGCCGCCATCCTGGGCAGTGTGGATGCGGAGGGCAAGGCCAAAATTGTGCGCTTTTTGTCCCAAGCCAAGCTGGTTACGCCCCTCAAGCGCGATCGCCTGCTGGGTCGGCCCATCTTGGACGGTTCCGGCGGTTATGAAGAAGATCGGGCCCGGGGTGTGCGGGTTATTGACCTGGGCGTGATGTTGGCGGGGGCCGACCTTCAGGGCACGGATCTGCGCTGGGTTGACCTGGGGGAAACGAACCTGGTGCGAGCCGACCTCAGCGGTTGCAACTTAACCCGGGCCAACCTCAGCCGCACGATTCTATTTGAGGCCAATTTGCGGGGAGCCGACTTGAAGGGAGTCAGGCTGTTTTATGGCAACTTGGAAACCACCACGCCCCGATCGCGCGAGGACGACGAAGCCAACTACCAAACCGGCGAAGGCACAGGAGCCGTCATTGAAAATGCCGACTTGAGCGGCGTGGTTGATCTTTCCGAGGCCGATCGGGTCTATTGCTGCATGTGGGGCGGGGAACGCACACGCGGCACAATTCCCGGCGGCTGCGAAGGGATTGAAAACAAGCTCGGGCGCTAGGCCCAGCAAAGAACCAGCCTAGAATGGAAACAGTCCCGTCTGGTCCATCTCCCGGTCAACCTCAAGGTCAAGCCATAGGATGTTTTGAGTTTTGCAATCGCCGTTTGAACTACCGCCCACCCCAGATCCCCAACCCAATCGGAACCGATCGCGCCGGCCCGGCCGTCCTCCGGCTCGATCGCGCCGGCCGGGCCCTTGGGGTTGGCTTGTCGCCCTGTTGCGGCTGGCCCTGCTGTTGGGACTGGGGATTGCAGGGGTTTTGGGCGGGGTAGCTGCCGCTCGCTGGGTTCCGGGAACGATCACCAGCACCCCACCGTTGGAATTGGCCCTGCGCCAGTTGGATCAATGGTTAACCCGTTGGCCCCGATCGCCCGGCCCGCTCACCTTACCCACAGTCCCCATTCCCAGCCCCAGACCAACCCTGAGTGCATCGCCGGTTCCAACCACCCCCCTCAGCCCCGATCGACGCAAGGCCCTGCAAACCCAACTGCAAGCCCTCGAAGCGGATCTGAACGCCCTGATTGGGGAGGCCACGGCCATTGAAGGGGAGTTGGGCAATCGCAATCCCACGGGGCCGATCGAGCAACGGGTGCAGGCGATCGCCCAAGCCCTGAACAGCACGGGAGCCAATCCCCGCAGCCCGTCATCTCCTACCCAGAGCGTCCCGACCCAAACCACCCCCACCCAAACCGCCGGCCGCCTCACCATCGCTCTCCCGACGGATTTGTTGTTTCAGGACAATCACAGCAACCTGCAACCGGCAGCCGGAGCCATTCTGGATACCATTGCCGCCGACTTGCAAAACTACCCAGGCGCAACCGTGCGCATTGCCGGCCACAGCGACGCGATCGGGGATCCGGTGGCCAACCGAGAATTAACCCTGCGCCGGGCCAAGGCCGTGGGTCAATACCTGGCCGATCGGCTCACGGGCCCCTACCGTTGGGTTACGGCCGGCTTCGGGGCCAGTCGGCCCCTCACGCCTGACCCGGATCCCGCCAGCCAGCAACGCAATCGACGAATTGAAATTGTGATTGAACCGTTGATGAACCCCTGATCGGCACCCCCGATCGGCATCCCGGATCGGCCCGCTGGTCACGGTGTTTGGCTTGCGTTGGGTTCAGTCTCGATCGCCCCTCCGACCGTTTTGTTTTTCCTATCACCATGCGGCTTGTCTTTTTCGGTACTCCCACCTTTGCGGTTCCCAGTTTGCAGCGCCTGATCAATGAGCCAGATTTTGAAGTCTTGGCCGTGGTGACCCAACCCGATCGACGGCGGGGACGGGGCAGCGACCTGATTCCTTCCCCGGTGAAGCAACTGGCCCTGGCGGCGGGCATTCCGGTTTGGCAGCCCGATCGGGTCAAAAAAGATCCCGAAACCCTCGATCGCCTGCGTGCCACCCAAGCCGATGCCTTTGTGGTGGTGGCCTATGGACAACTGCTGTCGGCGGAAATGTTGGCCATGCCCCGGTTGGGTTGCATCAATGGCCATGGCTCCATCCTGCCGGCCTATCGCGGCGCGGCCCCGATTCAGCGGTGCTTGCAAGCGGGCGATCGCCTCACGGGCATTGTCACCATGCTGATGGATGAAGGGATGGACACGGGCCCGATGTTGCTGCGGGGCGACACCCCGATCGACCTCCTCGACAACGCCCAAAGCTTGGCGGAACGGTTGGCAGCGATCGCGGCGGATCTGTTGCCCCCCACCCTGCACGGTTTGGCCGATGGATCGCTGCAACCCCAAGCCCAACCGGCCGGAGCCACCCACGCCCCACCAATCAAAAAAGAGGAATGGGCGATCGACTGGTCGCATTCGGCCTTGGCCATCCATAACCAAGTGCGGGCCATGATCCCCAACGGCCACAGCCAGTTGCGCGGCAACGGCCTGAAGCTATTGGAAACGGCCCCTTTGGGTGCAGCATTTTGGTCTCAATTACCCGAGAGTTTTGGTTCCCTCGCCGCCCAATGGGAGAATTTACAGGCCCAGTGGCAGGCGATCGCGGGGCCACCCGGAACGATCGTTGGCATTCTCAAGGGATGGGGGCCCGTGGTGCGCACTGGGCAAGATTACTTGTTGTTGCGCCAATTGGTACCTGCGGGCAAACGGCCGCAAGCTGGCTGGGACTTTGCCAACGGCCTGCACCTGCAACCCGGCGAATGTTTAGGCCCCGATGCTTGAGTTTGGGTGCGATCGATCAATCGCCTCGGCTGCAATTTCGGCCCCAATTTGGCCTCACCCAATTTGGCCTTACCCAAGTTGGCTTCAGCCTCAAATGCTGATTACCCCCTTGCTTGCGCCTCGGCCTTAGAGGAGAGCACGATTGAGACCAACCGCCCCCGAGTCGCCACCCCAGGTTCGATCGCAGACCACCGCTCCTTCGGCGGGCGGCGGTTGGGCGGTCTCCCTGCGGTGGCTGATCATTGTGCCGTTCGTGATCCAATTGGTGCTGGTGGTGGGGGCGATCGCCTACTTAGCCCTCCGCAGCAATCGCACCGTTGCCACCGAAAACACCAAGCAACTGCTGCAAATGAGCAGCCAGCAGGCCCATTTACAACTCACCAACCTTTTTCGTACCTACAACACCGTTGCCCAACTGCAAACCAATGACTTCCTGACGGGGCAATGGCCCCAAGAGGATTGGCGGGCGATCGAACAATACCTCTGGCGACGGTTGCGGGAGTTTCCCGACTTGGGCCAGTTGGTTTATAGCGATCCCCAGGGCAATTTGCGCGGGGTGTCGCGGTTAGGGGGGTGGCGGCGCTTTGCCAACGGTCAAAGTCATAACCAAAGTGTCTGGCAATGGTCCGTGAGCGATCGGGGACATCCAGCGGGCCGCCCTCGGCTCTATTGGACCAGCGAACCCCAATCCCAGGCTTGGTTTAATGCGGCGGTGGGGGTTGGCCAGCCCACCTGGAGCAGCTTGGATCAGCGCCAGCAAAACCGCAACTGGCAATGGAGCGCCGATTGGGTGATGCACTATGCCTGGCCGCTGTATGACGATCGCTCCGGCCGGTTGTTGGGGGTGTTTAGCGCCAACTTGAACCTGATGGCCGTGGGGCAATTGCTGCGATCGATTCCCCTACCGCCTCAGGGGCAGGTTTTTGTGTTCACCGATGAAGGGACGGTGGTAGCCACCTCCAGCGATCAGTTGCCCTATCGGGTGGAGCAGCGGGGCGAACTGAATCAACTGCACCCCTTGTCCTTGCAGAGCTTCCCCGATCGCGCCATCCAAAGCGCGGGCTACTACCTGCTCGATCGGTTCGGAGGATTTCGCTATCTGCCCGATCGCTCCAGCCAGCTCTATCAATTTCACGGCAAGCGCTACCTGCTGCACCTCAAGCGCTGCAACCACCCCACGACCCCCGATTGGTGGATTGCGGTGTTGGTTCCCGAATCGGCCTTTCTGAGCGATGTGCAAGAAACCGCCGAAATTATGTTGCTGTTGGCCGGCACGGCGCTGCTGTTGGCCATGGGGATTGGGTGGTGGACGGTGCAGCAGGTTTTGCGACCCCTGGAGCAACTGAACCAAGCCACCCGCGCCGCCGCCCGCATCCAGTTTCAGCCCGTAGACAGCAACACGGGGGTGCAAGAGTTTGATGCCTTGGCCCAAACCTTCAACGCCATGGCGGCCACCCTGCGTTTGTCCTTCAGCGCCCTCCAAGACAGCAAAAGTCACTTAACCCAAGTGCTGGAGTCGCTGCCGATGGGGGTGTTGGTTTTGAGCCAAGACGGTTCCTTGCAGTACGTTAATTCCGTGGCGGGGGGCCTCTTGCAACTGCCGATCGGGCTGCAACCGTTGGGGCGCACCTGCGAAACCTTGCATCACCGTCTGTTCTTGGCCGGTAGTGAGGCCCCGTTTCCCATGCAACAGTTACCGGGAGTCCTGGCCCTGGAGGGAAAAACCGTTGCGCCCACGCGGCTGGATGTGCAGCAAACCCACGGCCGCCGCCTGCCCTTGGAGGTGTTGGCCGTGCCGCTGTTTGACAGTGAGCAGGCCGTGACCGGGGCGATCGTGGTGTTACAGGACATCACCGATCGCAAGGTGACTGAGGAATTGTTGGTGAGCTACAACCAAAACCTGGAACGACAGGTTTCGGAGCGGACGGCGGCCTTGGCGGTGGCGAATCACCACCTGGCGGCGGCCCGGGATGCGGCGGAACAGGCCAACCGGGCCAAGACAGTCTTTTTGGCCAATGTGACCCATGAGTTGCGCACGCCGCTCCACGCCATCTTGGGATTTGGGCAACTGTTGCGATCGCGCGTTTTGGGTCTGATTTCCGCCCCCATGGATCCGGCCCTGGAACATCTGGACGCGATCGCCCGCAATGGTTCCTACCTGCTGCAACTGATTGATGATTTGCTCTCGATCGCCCGTGTGGAAACGGATCATCTGGAACTGGAGCCGATCGATTTTGACCTGTTGGCCCTGCTGAACGACTTGCATGAAATTTTTGAGATGCGATCGCGCAGTGCCCGTCTCCATTTCCAAATGGTCGTGGCGGGCACGATTCCCCATTGGGTGAAAGGTGATGGCCGGCGGTTGCGGCAAATTTTAACCAACTTGCTCGATAACGCCTTCAAATTCGTTGGGATGCCCGGTCAAGTCACTCTCTCCGTTGATTTAGGCGAAGGTGATCTGCTTGTTTTTGAAATTAGCAACACCGGAGAAGGCATTCACCCCGAGGAAATGCCTGACATCTTTGAACCCTTTGTGCAGGCCAAGGCTGGCCGTCGCCTGCGCCAAGGCACGGGATTGGGCTTGGCGATCGGGCAGCGGCTGGCCCTGCTGATGGGCGGTTCTCTGGTGGCGGAAAGTCGTCCGGGCATCCTGACCATTTTTCGGCTGCAAGTGCCCTTGCCCCGCCTGGATGGCCTGTTGGCGCATCCGGAGCCACCGGTTCGTAAACCCCTGGCCCTGCTGGAGGCTGCGTCGCCCGAACCCTGGATTGGGCGCTTGTTAATTGTGGATCCCCTGCGCGATCGGGGCCAGGCCTATGTGAACTATCTGAAGCAGGTGGGTTTGGAAAGCCAATGTGTTCATCACGGGTGGGATGCCTTGCGCCAATGGACTTCCTGGCAACCGCGACTGCTGTGGGTGGATCTGCGGCTACCGGACGGGGAAGGGCTGGCCACGGTTCGCCGCATCCGGGCGATCGAGCGCAAGAACCTGGTGCATCGTCCCTGTGCGATTGTGGCCATTGCCCCCAGTCCCCAAGATCACCATTGTTTGCAAGAGCTGGACTGCACCTTGCTGCCCAATTCGCCCCCGCTCTGTCCGCTGCTGTTGGATCTGATTCGCGGCCTGCTGGCTCCCCAGGGCCCCATTTGCCCGATCGCCGTGCCCGTGGCTCCGCATTCAGTGCCCGATGGCCAACCCAGCCTGAACCTACGCGATCGGTTTGCGGAACTACCGATCGAGTGGCGCTTGGCGTTGGACTTAGCCGCCCGCAGCGCCGATGAAGATCAGGTGCGCACGCTGCTCACGGAGTTACCGCCCGACTATCACGACCTCTGCCAGGAGATCGAGGACTTGCTAGAAAATTTCCAATTAGAACAAATTGCCGATTTGGCGCAACCGCCAACCTTCGCTCCTTAACGGCGCGATCGCCCGGATTGCCTAGATTGCCTAGCCCGTGACACTACTCAGCAGTTCCAGCAAACCGCTTTCCTGTAAGGTTTGGCCAATTTGCTCGGACATTTGCCGACAATGATTATTTTGCTGAAGAGCCAGCTCTTCATTCTTGACAATCAGGTTTAAGCGAGTGCGATTGCGAACTTCATCGGCGCGATCGATCACCAATTCCACCGTCACCAAACGGTAATAGGACACTTTGCCCGGTCGTTCACGCGCAAGGAGATAATCAACGGTTTTGTGGACGACGTTGAGACCGCAATCGGTCAGCGAGGGTTCAAGCTGGCCAAGCAGTTGATCTGACGGCTGTGAGAAGGAAAATAGACAGGTATAACGAGCCATGAAGATTCGATTGCGTGAAACTGCGTAGAACCGCGTCCAACCCTATAATACCCAAGCGCTTTTGCTCTCGACTGTGGACTTGGGGCCCGGAACCAAGGGATCGTTAGCAAAACAGAACCAGATCCCAAGGGTTTTGCTTAGGGAAGCTGGCGATGGGGACGGAAACAGTTGTTATGGAATTGGACACCATGCCGCGATCGGGTCTGTCACCACTGGATTTATCACCGACAGTTCCGACAAATCCGGGCCGGTTGGTCACCTTTGAAGGAATTGACGGCGCAGGCAAAACCACCCAACTGGAGCAGGCGGTGGATTGGCTCAAGGCCAGCGGCATTCTGGGCGATCGCCCCTTGGTGGTGACGCGGGAGCCGGGAGGCACGGCCTTGGGTCAACAAATTCGCCATTTGCTCCTGTCGGGCGATTGGGAGGTAGCCGATCGCACAGAGCTGTTACTTTACGCGGCCGATCGGGCCCAGCATGTGGCGCAGGTGCTGCAACCGGCCTTGGCCGCCGGGGCGTTGGTGGTGAGCGATCGATTTGTGGACTCCACCGTGGCCTATCAAGGTTTTGGCCGCCAGCAGGATTTAATCCTGATTGAAACCCTGAATCGAATTGCCACGGCGGGCTTAGCCAGTGACTTAACCCTGTGGTTCGATGCCTCGATCGACTGTTGCTTGGCCCGGCGGGCGGCGCGGCGGGGCCCGGCCGATCGCCTAGAACGCAGTGCGATCGAGTTCCATGAACGGGTGCGATCAGGGTTTGCAGCCTTGGCTACTCAGGATCCCGATCGAGTGGTGCGAATCGCGGCCGATGGAGACCTGGCCGCCACCTTTGCCCAAACCCAAGCGGTGTTGACCGAATGCTTGGCCCGTTGGTGGCCGGTTCCAGTGCAGCCCGCGTTCTAATCGAACAGCCAGGGGAATGCAGGTTGTTCATGCAGGTCATTGCGGCCGAGATCACAGGACGGGAACAAGGGGCCATGGGGATGGAGGCCGGTTAGATGCTGGAGCCAGCGACGATTCGGGCTGGGTTTGGGCCCCTGGTGGGCCAAGATTCGGTCATTGATTTTTTGACGATGGCGATCGCCCGCGATCGAATTGCGCCGGCCTATCTGTTTGCCGGGCCCGATGGGGTGGGGCGCAAGCTGGCGGCAGAATGCTTTGGCCAATGGATTCTTTGTCCGCCCGATCGCCCGGAATTGGCCGCCAGTTTGGGACGACGGGTACGCGAGCGAATGCACCCCGACCTGATTTGGCTGGAGCCAACCTACCTCGATCGGGGACAACTGATTTCCATCAGCCAAGCCCAAGCCAGCGGTCTGGAAAAGAAAACACCGCCCCAAGTTCGCCTAGAACAAATTCGCCAATTGGCCACCAGCCTCGGCCGGCCACCCATGGAAGCGCCCCGATCGTTTGTGGTGATTGAAGCGGCCCAAACCATGGCCGAAGGGGCCGCCAATGCCCTTTTAAAAACCCTCGAAGAACCGGGCCGCGCCACCATCATTCTGTTGGCTCCTGGCCCCGAAGCGATTTTGCCCACCTTGGTTTCCCGTTGTGCGCGGGTTTCCTTTCGCCGGTTGGCTCCCTCGGAGTTGATCCAAGTGCTCGATCGGGCGGGCCATGGCGACTTGCGCAACGCTCCCGAAGTGTTGGCCTTGGCCCAGGGCTGTCCCGGCCAGGCGATCGCCCATTGGCAACGGTTGCAAACCCTGCCGCAGGACTTGCTCATGGCCCTGCGCCAACCGCCCCAGTCTGCCTTTGCCGCCCTGGATTTGGCCCGGCAGCTTGATAAGGCGATCGACCTGGAGCAGCAACTGTGGCTCGTGAACTATTTGCAACAAACCTGGTGGCAACAGGGCGATCGGCCTTGGCCCCAGCGCGATCAAACCCTGCGCCGTTTGGAAGCCCTCCGCAAGCAACTGATGGGCTATGTGCAACCTCGCTTGGCCTGGGAAGTGGCCCTGATGGAACTGGCCCAAGGAGCCTAATTTCAGAACAGCATTCACGCCGACTTTTGAGGAGCGGCCTAGAATGGCCGTAACAGCCCGATCGCCCACTGCTGAACCCGATTGCCGACCCCCAAGTCGCCCCCAAATCACCACCATCGAATGATCCGGGTTTCCATCCCCCCACCCAGAACAAGAGTTCAAGAGCCATTGCGCTAACAGTTTCCAGTGCGGTTCCAGGCTGGCTATGGGCCTTGCGTTTGCACCGCCTCAGGAGGTTTTGTCACCATGTCCGATCGTCCCCGTCGCAATCTACCCATCAGTCTTGTGGCCGCCGTTGGTTCAACGGCCGTGGCGGTGGGGGCCGGCGTTGCCTGGTGGAACGCTTCCATGGCCCCGGCCCCAACCCCCAGCCCTTCCGCCGCACCAACCATCCCC
>NZ_LIRO01000039.1:0-79215 GCF_002742025.1 Limnothrix sp. PR1529 | reverse complement strand
CCGCGGCCGGTTCGGTGCGATTGGCGAACCAGAGGCCCACGGTGGCCAACAGGGACAGGGCCGCCGCGCCGATGGTTAGGCGATCGAACAGGCGCACCGATTGCCGGGCCCGTTCCGCGTCGGCCACTGCTTCGATTAGCTCTGGATCTGGCTCTTGAATTTTGGGCGGCGGCGGGGGCGGCAACACCTCCGCTGGCAACACCAAGGGCGGCACGGCGATCGATTGCAGGGCGATCGGGGGCGAGGGTTCCGGGGGTGGGGTCAACAGTTCCACACCCTCTTCGAGCGATCGCTCCAAATCCCCAAACAGGTCATCCATGAGCTGGTCGGCATACCAGTCAGCGGCCGAGGTCGATCGGGGGGCGATCGTCGGGTTGGATTCGCGAGGCTCAATGGACAAAGTCATACCACCACACCAAATATGGGCAAGGGACGCAGCCGCCATCCCCAAGCACCGCCTTGCCCAGACACAACATTGGGTTGCTGGAAGGGGGCAAATTTCGCAACGGCCGGACTTTCAACTCGGCCGAACCACCGAAAGATTGACCCTGGGCAAGGCTACGGAGTTGGGGCCGATTCTATTGAATCGTCGCCAGTTCGTCAAACGCTAGGGGATCTGAATGCTAGGGGATCTGATGGATTGATGGATTCGCCGCTGGTCGGCGCTGCGGGCCTCATACGTCCTCGCAGCGCCCTGACCGGGAGCGGCCGTTACTGATCCAGACTGAGCCAGTCCAGACTGAGCCAGCCCTTGAACCAGCGATTCAGCCGCTCAGTGAGCTAGTTATTAAGCCAAAATCCACTCCACCAAAGTACGAACCCCGTAACCGGTGGCCCCGGCGGGATTCAGTCCTGAATCCTTGTCGCTCCAAACGGGCCCCGCCACATCCAAGTGCGCCCAAGGCGTGTCTTTCACAAACTGCTTCAGGAACAGGGCAGCGGTGATTGAACCACCCGCGCGGCCGCCGATGTTTTTCATGTCAGCCACCACGGATTTCATCTTGTCGAAGTAGGGTTCTTCGAGGGGCATTTGCCACAGCTTTTCACCGGCCTTGGCGGCGGCGGCTTTCAAGCCGTTGGCCAGGGTTTCATCGGTGGCCCACAGACCAGCAATCTCATCGCCCAACGCCACCACGCAAGCGCCCGTGAGGGTGGCCAAGTCCACGATCGCCTCCACGCCCAGCTTGTCCGCATAGACGAGCGCATCGGCCAGGGTCAGGCGGCCTTCTGCGTCGGTGTTGCCCACCTCGATCGTTTTGCCATTGGAGGCGGTGAGGATGTCGCCCGGGTGCATGGCTCGCCCGCTGATCATGTTTTCAGTGACGGCGGAAATGAAATGCACTTCCACATCCGGTTGCAACAGGGCGATCGCCTGGGCCGCGCCAAAGGTTGCGCCCGCGCCGCCCATGTCGGTTTTCATCATCTCAATGCTGCTGCCTACGCCGGCCTTGATGTTTAAGCCGCCGCTGTCGAAGGTCAGACCCTTGCCCACGATCGCCAACTTTTTGCGGGGTGTGCCTTGGGGCTTGTAAACCAAGTGGATAAACTTCGGCGGCAGGTCAGACGCTTGGGCAACTCCCAAAAAACTGCCCATACCCAGTTTTTCGCAATCTTCCTTTTCCAAAATTGTCAGTTCCCAGCCGGGGTTGGCGGCGATCGCCTGGGCCGTTTCGGCCATGGTGATGGGGGTGACCACGTTGGCCGGAGCGGCCACTAACTCGCGGGCCAAAATGGTTCCGGCAGCGATTTTTTCACCCCGATCGATCCCTTGGGCGATCGCGGCTGAATCTGTGGTTCCATTCCGGAATGGCAACAGCTCGATCGTCTCGGGCTTGGGGGTTTTGCCGTTTTCTTCGCTATCGGACTTGAAGCGGCGATCGCGATAGAGCGACAAATGCACCCCTTCGGTGATGGCTTGGGCTGCGGCGGCCGCCTCTTGGTTGGCCAACGGAAACGCAATGGCCAGGCGATCGCACTTTTGGGCCCGGGCGGCCTTGGCGGCGGCGGCGGCCCCTTGGCGCAGCCGATCGAGCGGCAGATCCTCTGAGTTGCCCAACCCAATCAAGATCAATTTGCGAACGGGTGTGCTGCTGCCCACGCGCAGGGTTGCAGTGTTTCCGGGCTTGCCCTTAAATTCGGCCTCATCGATCGCCTCGCGCAGGGCCCCACCCAGTCGATCGTTCAAGGCCGCCAAGTCACCCGCCAGGGTTTCCAGTTCCGACTCAAACAGCCCGATCGCCAAACCAGCGCCCGTCCATTCGATCGGGCTGCTGACACTTGCTCGAAATTCCATGATTGCCTTGTGATGGTTGCGTTTTGCCGCTTTCTACTCTAACGGTTTGGCTACACTGATAGACAGGGTGAACCCGGAAGCCCCGGGAGTCGCTCCCCTCCCATCGCCGTTGACTGGCATCATTAGCACCCAAGTGCATCCAAAAGCATTCAGTCGCACTTAACCGTTGTATCTAGAGGCTCGATCGATGGCTCAGCTTGCAACCCTCGTGATTTTTGGGGCTTACATCTTCTTTGGGGTGAAATTTTGGAACGGCTTTCAGCGAACCAACTTCACGCAAAATCGAATTTTTCTAACCCTACTTTGGCCAGTTTTGCTAATTAATGGCTCCTATCGCAAAAACTTCCAAAAAGCTCTCAAAGGTTAACCATCATTCCCCGGTTTCTAGAGCAATATTCAACCCCAATTTTTGAGGGCGCATTCATTGGTTAACTGGAGCATTGCCGAACTTCAATCTCGTGATTGGAACACCCCTGAACTACAGGCCCAAATCCAAGCCGTTGCTGCTCGATATAACAAAGAATATCGCGGCGAAGCCTTTGAAGTCCCCGACGAAGTGGCCGCCTTGCCGCTCTATCCTGAATTCGTGACTGGATCCCTCACCAGCCGCATCACATCCCCCTTTTGGGAATTAGCAAAGCCCCAAAAAGGTTGGCGCTGTTTGGATTTGGGTTGTGGGGGCAGCTTTTTGTTTTATCCCTGGCGCGATTGGCAAGCCTTTTTCTATGGACAAGATGTGGCTCGCGTCGCCTGCGATTTGTTAACAGCACGGGGGCCGCAACTGAACTCCAAACTGTTTAAGGGCGTGCATTGCCAACCGGCCCATGAACTAAACTATGAGCCAGGATTCTTTGATTTGGTGATTGCCACAGGGGTGAGCTGCTACTACCCGATCGACTATTGGGCTGCTGTGGTCGATCGAGTCAAGCCCCTCCTAAAACCCGGTGGTTTATTCGTCTTCGATGCCATTTTGCCCGAGTTACCCCTAGCGGAAAATTGGGCAATTTTGGAAACCTATTTGGGGTCAGAGGTTTTCTTGGAAGAGCCGATCGCCTGGAAAAAACTGATTCAGGCCGCCGGTGGCAAAGTAACCGCCACACGCGAAGGCGATGTATTTGCCCTCTATCGCGTCAAATTCAGTTGAAATGCAATCCAAACTTCGGTTCAATTGCGATCTGCCATGACTCACTCCATGACCAACTGCCTTGATGGTGTTGAGTGCGATCGAGCGAAGCCTCTGTGTCGCTCAATTACGCTTCAGCCAGGCCTCACCGTTGATTGTCAAAAATTGATGTTGTTGTGTGATGATTGGCAGATCACTGAAGTTGCATTATTCGGATCAATTCTTGGCGATCAATTTCGGGATGATAGCGATGTGGATTTATTAATTAGCTTTTCCCCGATCGCTAAGGTTACACTGCTGGATCTATACACAATTGAATGTGAATTTAGCAGGCTTTTTCAGAACCGCCCCGTGGACTTGGTGACTCGACGCGCCATTGAGCAAAGTCATAATTCCATTCGGCGTAACAATATTTTAGGAACTGCCCAAGTTATTTACCGAATTAATCATCAAGATTGATCATCCGGCTACCGCAATCCCATGAATCATGATCGAGAATATTGGTTAGATGCAATCAATGCTTGTCAACAAATTCTGGATTTTACAAAAGGCTTGGATGAGGATTCCTTCCTCCAAGATCGTAAAACGCAATCTTCGGTTCTTTACCAAATTACAGTTCTCAGCGAGGCAATGAACCGCTTTTCAGATAGCTTCATCACCCAAAACTCCCAAATTCCGATTGCAGCAATTCGAGGAATGCGAAATCGAATTATTCACGAATATCGAGAGGTTGATCTATGGATTCTTTGGCAAGCGATTCAAATCAACATTCCAGAGTTACTAATTTTGCTAAATGACAGTCAATTTCCTGAGCAGAGGCCTGAGAAGTAACTTGGGGTACTTACAAAGCGCTAGTAGTCCTGGGTAGCAAGGGGGTTGCGTATCTTGTTCTTGTCGATTAATGAGGCCCACAGGCAATGAAACTTACTAAGGTAAGAGTTTTGATTGTTCAGACATGCTCTCAGGTTTGCTCGGAAATCTTCAGCAATTCCTGACCGATCGACCAAGGCCAACGGCTCATGGGTGGTAGATTATAGAGCTTTAGTGATGCCTGTCTTGTCAGCTTCTAAATCATTAACCTGCTATTCGGGAAGGATCGGTTCGTGGTTAAACTAACGCCAAATCCCAGTTTCAGTGTTTCGTTGCGTCTTCAGTTGCCAAACCAGGTGGGAATGCTGTCCCAGGTCATTCAGGCGATCGCGGATGCGGGGGGCAACTTGGGCGATATCACCCTCGTGGAGCAAAATCGCCAACAGACCATCCGGGATTTGGCAGTGGATGCGGCCAGCACCGAGGGCGCGGAGGCCATTGTGGCAGCCGTGAAAGCGATCCCGGAGGTGTTGGTGCTGGCGGCGGCCGATCGCACCTTTGCCTTGCACCAGGGCGGCAAAATCACCGTCAACAGCAAGATTTCGCTCGATCGCCAGGCGGATTTGGCCATGGCTTATACACCGGGGGTGGGTCGCGTTTGTCGGGCCATTGCTGACCAGCCCGATCGGGTCTATGAGCTA
The DNA here is from genome assembly GCF_002742025.1 of Limnothrix sp. PR1529. NCBI lineage: Bacteria > Bacillati > Cyanobacteriota > Cyanophyceae > Pseudanabaenales > Pseudanabaenaceae > Limnothrix > Limnothrix sp. PR1529. The sequence continues at coordinate 74,288 of NZ_LIRO01000039.1, read as the reverse complement.
ACGGTGAAGCAAAACATGGTGGCGATCGTCACCGATGGCAGCGCCGTGTTGGGGTTGGGCAATTTGGGGCCCGAAGGGGCATTGCCCGTGATGGAAGGCAAGGCCATGCTGTTCAAGGAATTTGGCGGGGTGGATGCTTTTCCCATTTGCTTAGCCACCCAAGATGCCGATGAAATTGTGGAAACCGTGAAGCGGATTGCGCCGGTTTTTGGGGGAGTGAACCTGGAGGATATCGCCGCGCCGCGCTGTTTTGAAGTGGAAAAGCGGCTGAAGGAGGAGTTGAATATCCCCGTGTTCCACGACGATCAACACGGCACGGCGATCGTCTCCTTGGCGGCCCTGACCAATGCCCTGAAATACGTGGGTAAAGCCCTATCGGCGGTCAAAATCGTAATTAACGGTGCGGGAGCGGCGGGGATCGCGATCGCCCAACTGCTGCGCACGGCCGGAGCCACCGATATTGCCATTTGCGACTCGAAGGGGCTGCTGACGATCGATCGCACCGATTTGAACCCCCAAAAGCGAGACTTTGCAGTTGATCGCCCCGGGCCGCTCACCCTGGCTGATGCGATGGTCGGTGCTGATATTTTCCTGGGGGTCAGTGCGCCCGGGGTGGTGTCCGTGCCCATGGTGGAATCCATGGCCAAAGACCCGATCGTCTTTGCCATGGCCAACCCGATTCCGGAAATTCAACCGGAACTGATCATCGGCAAAGCGGCCATCATCGCCACCGGCCGCAGCGACTATCCCAACCAAATCAACAACGTGTTGGCGTTTCCGGGTCTGTTCCGGGGGGCCCTCGACAGCCGGGCCAACAAACTCACCCAACGAATGTTCTTGGATGCGGCCTTGGCGATCGCCTCGTTGGTGGACGATGAGCAGTTGGGCCCCGAAACGATCGTGCCCTCAGCCTTTGATTCGCGCGTGGCTCCAGCGGTGGCCGCTGCGGTGCAAGCGGCCGCTCGCTTAGATGGCGTTGCTCGTTTGTAAGGCGATCGCCCAGCGGGGGTGATGCTGAATGATTCAGGCGTTGATTGGGGAATTGCGGCCGCAGCTCAAGCTCAAGCCATTCTGGAACCAACTAGGATGTTTAAGATATGCTCTAGGCAACTTTCCCCGATCAAAGCTTCTTACTGAATCATCCCCTGGAAATCATCCTTTAAATCACCATGCTCAGTCGCGTTGCGGACTCGATTTATTGGCTTAATCGCTATGTGGAGCGGGCGGAAAATGTGGCCCGATTTGTTGATGTCAACCTCAAGCTAAGTTTAGATTCTCCTGCGGGCGTGACTCAACAATGGAAACCCCTGTTGATGACAACGGGAGACTTGGCACTTTTTCAGGCCAATTATGGGGAAGCTTCCGCTGAAAATGTGATTCAGTTTCTAACATTTGATGCGAATTATCCCAATTCGATTTTGTCTTGCTTGAAATCAGCGCGGGAAAACGCTCGATCGATCCGAGAGATCCTGTCTACGGAAGTCTGGGAACAGATTAATGCGTTTTATTTAATGGTTAAAGAAGCGGCCGCCAGCTACAGCGCGGGAGCCGTTGATCTAGATAAGTTTTTTAATGAAGTGAAGTTGGCGAGTCATTTGCTCTATGGCGTGACCGATGCCACCATGACCCACGGCGAAGGCTGGCACTTTGGACAGGTGGGCCGATTCTTGGAGCGGGCAGATAAAACATCGCGAATTTTGGATGTGAAATATTACATTCTGCTGCCTTCGGTGCAGGATGTGGGCACAACGCTCGATCGCCTCCAATGGATTGCGTTGCTGAAGTCCGCCAGCGCCTATGAAATGTATCAAAAGTGGCGCAATCACCGCATTTCGCCCACGGGAGTTGTGGAGTTTCTATTGCTCGATCGACAGTTTCCCCGTGCGGTGCAATTTTGCCTGTTGCAATCCCAAAAATCCTTGCATGAAATTACTGGAACACCGACGGGCACTTGGAGCAATCCTGTGGAGCGGCCCCTGGGACGGTTGTTAGCAGAACTCAGCTATTTTTCAGTGGATGAAGTGATCGATCGGGGTCTCCATGAATTCATTGACAATTTGCAGCAAGAACTCAATGTGATTGGTGAGCGCATGAATGAAACATTTTTTGCGCTGCGACCGGTGGGTCTTTAGGGCGTGTCGTCAAATCGCCTGAAGCCCTGATTCCACCATTGTCAGATCGTGGGGGACAAGGGGCTTAAGCCCCTTGTTACGACGATTGGGGCATGAAAAATTAACCGTTGTTGTCTGATCTCAGGAAATGACGACAGGCCCTAGACCTGTTTTTGGGAATTCGGACTCAACTTCGGCTTTCGAGTGGTCGTATTACCCTAGTGGCGCTTAATTGTCGGGGCGTGGGAGAACAAGCCAACCATTCCATAACCATTGGGCCATGCTTTCATGAAGCCTACGTTTGGAGCTAGGTTGTCCGTCCTCCGATAGGGTGGATCGAAACGAGTTGGTCGGGGAAAATCTTGCTGATCGGAGGGCGCATCGCCATGCGCCCCTACGAGAGGTCATCGATTTCAAAGGGCGAAAGTGCTGGTTCTGGCTACTTTTCAGGAAACAAGCGCGGGATAAAAATCGTGGTGAAAGCGCTCAAAAAGCCCAAAACGGCTGCGAAGCCTTCGGAGTTGAGCCATGTTGCCAAGAAGGTAGGTGATTTGATGGATTGCACGGGGAAGCGGGGCGAGAGTCCAGCCGAAATTTCGGTGCTTTCGCCGCTGGCGAGGAGTGACCAGCCGATCGGGTTTTTGGGGTCGATCGAGAGCGATCGCAACCGTTGAAAGCCCGGTGAGTGATCGGCGAGTACCAAGAATTGCTCGCGCTGGAATTCGAGGGTGTTGTCGTCTAAGCGCACTTTGCCGCCCAACAGGCTGGAGAGTTCCAGTTCTTCATTGGGGCGACCGGTGACCAGCAATCGGTTTAACTTCAGATCGGCAACAGTTAGTTCTTGGGCAACCCAAGGGGGGCTGTCGCCGGTTTCGGGATCGAGGACTTGTTTGAGGTCAGGAACGCCGATCGAGAGGCGGGTGGGTGAGGCGAGGTTGATTTGGGTTTCGTTGCTTTCGGGCTGATAGGTGATGGTGCGATCGCTGCCGTCGTTGAAGCTGGCGGGCAGTCCGGCGATCGCCACTTGGGTCAGGGTCAAGGTCAGGGGTCGATCGCCCCATTGCACTTGGGCCTTGCCGAGGGATTTGAGTTGGGTTTGTTGTTCGGGGGTGGCGACGCAGTGGTCAGGCGGGCTGTCGGCGGTTCGCAAGCAGACGGAAATTCGCCGACTTTTTGGGAAGTAGGCGAGGCGATCGACCCGGCTTTGGGGCGGCAGGTTCACTTCCAGCAAGGTCAGCTCACTGGCCGCATCTTTGGTGGCGGAGACTTCGGCCCGGAGCCGACTATCGGCCTGGGCAAAGGTCAGCACCAGCCGATCGCGCCCTTGGAGTTGTTGGTTGAGGGCTGGGTCGGGGCTGCTGAAGCGGCCAACCAGTTCGACGGGGGCGGCGGTTTGACCAATGAAATCCAGTTCTGTGAGTTTTTTGAGGTCTTGGAGGATGGGGCGATCGACCTCACCAGCATAGGTGAAGCTCAGTTGCCGCACGGTTAAGGCGGCTTCAAAGGTGGCGGGGCCGCGCCAGAAAAAATAGCCGATGAGTAATCCAACCCAAACTGCAATCAGAGCAAGAGCTGCTAGGCGATCGTCCCAACTGGATTTCCGAAATCGTCGCCAGAGTTCCGGCACTTTACGCAGCAGCGGACGAATGCGGCGTTGGCGAGGCACGGGGGATGATGGTTTTTTCATCTTGAATCCAGCAGTTTAATCATCCGGTGATCGCCAACAATTTGGGTGAATTGATCATCAAACTAGTTGAGCCAGCGGCGATCGTGCTGGAGAGAGAAGGTGCGGTTATCGCCTGTGCTGGTACGCACTCGGAGGCTGTATGTCCCGGCGGGGGCGTTGCCATAGTCCCAAGTTTCCCGCAATTCTCCTTCAACGGGGGCGGTGCGGGGGCGGCTCCAGACGACCTGACCGCTGGGGTTGCGGAGTTCCAGGGTGGGGATGGTGGTGCGGCGGGGCACAAACAGGACGATCGAATAGCGGCCGGTGGCGCGGTTCAGGATCACGGGATAGTAGCGATTGCTGGACTCCGCAATGGCCAGCAGGCGGCTGGGTGAGATGCCGGAGCCTTGCAACACGTTGGTGGGCAGTTGGAACCGAAAACCGTTGCTGCTGAAGCCGGATCGAAAGCGATCGAGTTGGTAGCGGCGTTGGTTGGAGGCGACCAAAACTTGGGGGTTGCTGGCTCCGTTGACGCGGATGCTGAGGCTGTTGCCCCAACTGTTACCGATGCCGTTGGTGGTGTAGGAGATCAGATCGAGGCTGCTGGATTGGGGGCGCGGGGTCAGGCCTTCGCAGCGGTTGTTGTCGCGCAGGATGTAGGTAAGGCTGTTGGGGTCGCCATTGGGGCAGGCGATCGCGCTGGGGGCCAGGCTGAGGGCGATCGCGCAGGCAGCAAGCAAAAGACGCAGCAGCATGACAGGGCAAGGGGTGAGATTGCTGTTTTTAGGCTAACTCACGCGGAAACTAAGGCAAAATGCCCCAGGTTTGGAGTTTTTCGCGGATGGGTTGGATGCGGATGGCGCTGCCGAGCTGTCCCGTGCTGATGAAATTGGCCAGATTGGGAGTCTCACTGTTGGGGTCGGGTGCGCCGCTGGTTTCGTCGCTGATCGCGGCAACCATGCCAATCAGCCGATCGCTCTCATCAAACACCGGGCCGCCGGAATGGCCGGTGGCGATCGGGGCGTTGAAGCTAAATTTTGTGCGTTGAGGGTTGTAGCTAGCGCGATCGCCCGACGGTGCAACCCAGGAATCTTCTTGGTTGTAGGGATGGCCGATCGCCATGACGCGGCCGGTGAATTGAATTTGGCTCTCTTCGGCCATCACCAGGGGCTTGATGTCGGTTGGTGCGCCGGTTACTTTCAGCACGGCAATGTCCAGGGTGGCATCCTGTTGCACCAGTTCCACAGTGTTGAGCTTGCGGCGGGTTTGCCCCTCGGGCAGCAGGCTATAGAACTGGACGGTGGGTTCTGTGCCGGGGCGATCGAGTCGGTCAATCACGTTGTGGCGACAGGTGACAATCCAAAGGGTGTTGCCTTCGCGCTTCACGACCCAACCGGCTCCCCGATTCAGCCCCCCGGCATCTTGGCCCGTGGCCCCAAAGCGGGCTTCCACAATCACCGTGGCCCGAAACAAGGCCACTTTGGGATTCCGTTCCACTGGCGGCACATAGGCCAAATCATCCAGCGCCGGGGGACTGCGCCGCGCTGCTAATTTTTCCCGAGCTGCCCGCAAGTTGTTTTGGGCGGTTGCATACTGCGGATCGAGGGCGACGGCTTTTTCATATTCAGCAATGGCGGCTTCTAGGTTGCCCTGCTGTTCTAGGGCATAACCCAGGTTGTTATATGCCAGTGTGTGGGCGCTAGCGGGAGTTCCTCGTTGATCTGGTAATGCCAACACTTGGCGGTATTGTGAGATTGCCTCCTCCAATTTCCCTTGGAAATACAGCGCTAACCCCAGGTTGTTGTAGGCAGCGGCATATTTGGGGTCGAGGGCGATCGCTTGGCGGTATTGTGCGATCGCCTCCTCCAATTTCCCTTGGTCTCTCAGCGCGATCCCCAGGTTGTTGTAGGCAAGGGCATCTTTGGGGTCGAGGGCGATCGCTTGGCGGTATTGGGCGATCGCCTCCTCCAATTTTCCTTGGTTTCTCAGCGCGTTCCCCAGTCCGTTGTAGGGAAGGGCATCTTTGGGGTCGAGGGCGATCGCTTGGCGGTATTGGGCGATCGCCTCCTCCAATTTTCCTTGGTTATACAGCGCGTTCCCCAGGTTGTTGTAGGCAGCAGCATTTCGGGGTTCGCGACGCAGCACAGCTCGGAAAATCCGCTCGGCTTCCGCAAAACGGCCCGCAGCTTGGGCCGCATTACCCTGCCGAAATAGTTCATCGATCGTTGGCTCACTGGCAATGATCGGTGAGGGTGGTTGGAGTGGCCGTTGCGCCCTCACGCTCTCCGGCACAGCCACCAGCGCCGCGATCGCCACCGCCATCACCCAACCCGATCGCCCCAAAAATTGGCTCATGCTCACCAAAGCTCCCGCATCACCTGCCACCGATTTTAGGCGATCGCCCCATGGAGACTAGCCGCTCGATCGATCCCCATAGAATGGTCATATCCTCGCCCTTAACCCACCCATGACCCCCAGCCCGATCGAGCAAACCCTCCTGCACCAGTTTCGTCAGCTACCCCAAGCACTCCAACAACTGGTGATTCAATTCATCAATCTTCTCCTCGCAGAGCGATCGCAGGTAACTCCCCTCCTCAGCCGCCCCGAACCGTCCCCCTCCGTCTTCGAGCTGGCTGGCTCCTTAATCGGTAGCGCCGAAGGCCCCAGCGACCTGTCCACCAATCCCGACTACCTGGAAGGGATGGGACGCGAATGAGAGAAGTGTTACGAGTCGAATTTTTTGTAGGGTGCATGGGAGAACGGTTGGGAGGCAATGACAATCGCTATTCATCTCCCATGCACCGCCACCCGTGACACAGGGAACGACGACGATCGGTTGGGGGCGATCAATCCACGGTGCATGGGAGAGCAAATCAACCGTTTCGTAACGATTGCGAATTGCTCCCATGCACCCTACGTTGCATCACCAAAGCTCCCGCATCACCTGCCACCGATTTTAGGCGATCGCCCCTTGCCATAATGGGAGCAACTGCGATCATCAGGACTCACCCATGACCGCTCAACCCACCACCAGTCCGCCCCCCAACGCCGATCGCCCCCAACCACCTGCCACAGACGAAGCGCGATCGCTCTGGATTCCCGATCACTGGCCAATCACCGAAGCGCAATTCCGCGCCCTCGCCGCCTGCAACCGCGATCGCCGCCTCGAATGCAACGCCCAAGGAGAACTGATCATCATGCCGCCCACGGGTGGAGAAACCGGGGCCCGCAACATTGAGCTGGCCTATCAAGTCCAGGCTTGGAACCGCCGTACCCGGCTGGGGATCGCGTTTGACTCCTCCACTGGGTTTCGGCTGGCGACGGGCGCGATTCGATCGCCCGATGTCTCTTGGATGCGTTCTGACCGGTGGGATTTGTTGGATGCGGAAGCGAGATCGGGCTATGTGCCCGCCTGCCCCGACTGGCTGATCGAGCTGCGATCGCGCACCGATCGGCTGGAACTGCTGCAAGCCAAACTGCAAGAGTATTTGGCGGCTGGTCTGCAACTGGGTTGGCTGATCGATCCGATTCAGCAACAAGTTTGGATCTATCAACCCGACCAAGCACCGATCCAGCTCGATCGCCCCCTGGAGTTGAGCGGCGATCCGGTGATGCCGGAATTTCGGTTAGATTTACGAGCCATTTGGCCTCCCGAATCCACAGGAATCTCACCAAATGCGCCCTAATCTTCCCTTGCCACCGCTCAACAGCCTTGGGCGATCGCGGCCTAACTAACCATTTGCCAATGCGGCCCATTCCGTGTGGAACGTGCCCGGTTTGTCGATCCGCTCGTAGGTATGTGCGCCGAAGAAGTCGCGCTGGGCTTGGGTGAGGTTTTGGGGCAATCGATCGCGCCGGTAGCTATCGAAATAGTCCAGGGAGGCGCTGAAGGCCGGAACCGCGATCCCCGTTTGGGCCGCCGTTGCCACCACCGATCGCCAAGCGGCCTGGCGATCAAGAATGGTTTGCTTAAACTCCGGAGCTAGCAGCAAATTCGGCAACTGTGGATTATCCGTAAAAGCTCGCTCAATCTTGCTCAGGAAGCCCGCACGAATGATGCAGCCGCCTTTCCAAATTCTGGCCATTTCCGCCAAATTTAAGCCATAGCCAAACTCAGCGGAAGCCTTTGCCAACAGGGCCATCCCTTGGGCATAGGAACAGATTTTGGAGCAGTAGAGCGCATCCCGCACTTGGTCAATGAATGTGGCTTGATCCACCGGGGCGATCGGGCCGGGGCCGCTCAGCTCTTGGGCCGCCGCCGTCCGCTCAGTCTTGATGGATGACATAATCCGGGCATTCACCGCCGCGATGATGGTTGGGATCGAAACCCCCAATTCCAGGGCGCTCATCACCGTCCACCGGCCGGTTCCTTTTTGACCCGCTGCGTCTTGAATCAGCTCCACCAACGGCGCTTGAGTGTCGGGATCACTGACCTTAAAGATTTCAGCGGTAATTTCAATCAAAAAGGAGTTGAGTTCGTCCGTTTGGTTCCAAGCCGCAAAGGTGGCTTGCAACTGGGCTTGGTTCAGGCCGCCCACGGTTTTCAGCAAGTCGTAGGCTTCGGCAATGAGCTGCATATCGCCATACTCAATACCGTTGTGAACCATCTTGACGTAATGTCCAGATCCGCCGGGGCCGATGTAGGTGACGCAGGGGCCGTTATCCACCTGGGCAGCGATTTTGGTGACGATCGGCTCAATTTTTTCATAGGCCGATCGCGTGCCACCGGGCATCAAGCTAGGGCCATTCAGCGCCCCTTCTTCGCCGCCGCTCACGCCCATGCCAATGTAGGTCAGGCCCAAGGCTTCCAGATCTTGGGTGCGGCGTTCTGTGTCCTCATAAAGCGAGTTGCCACCGTCAATCAAAATATCGCCCGGAGCCAGCAGGGGCTTGAGCTGTTCAATCACCGCATCCACGGGCCCGCCGGCCTTGACCATAATCAAAATTTTGCGCGGCGGTTCAAGGGCAGCCACAAATTCTTCCAAGCTGTAGGTGGGTTGCACCTGCTTGCCCTGGGCCCGGGTGGCCATGAATGTGTCGGTTTTATCGCGGCTGCGGTTATACACCGCGATCGGGAATCCATTCCGTTCAATGTTCAGGGCAAGATTTTCGCCCATCACAGCAAGACCGATGAGTCCGAAACTTTGAGCCATAGGAAAAATCTGGGTCGGCTAACAATCGGCTGAGTTGTGGTTGGCGGGCCAATCATGCAGGCCCCAACCAACATCACGGGAGTCGCAGTTCAAAGTTTTTAGCTCAAGCACTGTTGCGGGCGCTGTCGTGGATGTTGCAATGGGCTGGCCGAGGAAGCGCAGGCTATTCGGATTAGGGGGACGGAATCGCAACACCCGAGGCCACAACAGGGGCCAACCACTCAGCACCGTCATCCTTGATGACAACTTGCCTCAGATTAGCCCGATCCCCTGGGGACGGACTGGAAGATTCCGTTAAAAGTCTGCTCAAGAACCATCGGGACAACATCGAAGACTATTGATTGAAGACTATTGATTGAAGACTATTGATTGAAGACTATTTAAAGACTGCTGAAAGACTGAAAACTGGTTCAAGACTAGCCAAAGGCGGGTTCAAGCTCATTAATCGCTGTAATCGCTAATGGGATTGGGGTTGCCGGAAGTCGCCCAATTGGGGCGATCGGGGCTAATCTGGACTGAACTTGGACAGGATCGAGAATGCCACGGAACGCAACGTGGAAGGCAATTGCGCCATTGTCTAGGTTCAAGTGCTAGCGTTGGGTCAGGTGAGATTTTGACAGGCTGTCTCGGGTGCGATACCGGCTTGTTGATTTGCGGGAACTCTGCGGGAATTCTGTTCTCATCGCAGTTCGTGACCGCAGCTCTCGATTGCAGTGTTTGATTGCGGTTCTTGATTGCAGTTCGTGACCGTAATTGGTCACTGCAACTGGTCACTGCAATTGGTCACCAACAACGCATCACCACAGATCAACTCAACTCGCATCTAGCGGGGAAAATGGGAAGGAGCGGTGCTTTTGCAGTGCCGGTTCTGGATTTGGGTATGGAAACGGGCGATCGGGGGACGCTTGGCCAACTGGTCGCAAGGGGAGGGCGATCGCAGGGGACATCTCAAACAAACCGATTGCGTTCAGAGCGATCGGGCAAGGGGCTTAAACCAGGCTTTAATCAAGGTTGGACGGCTTAACCACAGCCTAAACACGAAAACAGCGAGGCAGTGATGGGGCCGCAGCGGGATTGGTTAACCGGACTGGGGCATGGGCGTTCTGAAAAACTGGTCTGGCCCCTCACCGCTTGTGAGCCTGAGCGCTGTCGAATAGGGTGTAATGCATCGATCGGTTAACGTTCTCGGCGCTGTTCCCGGTGCTATTCTCAGCGTTCCAGTCGATGCGGGTTTGGCGATATTGATTCGATTGCTGTGAAGCAGAGTAGATGGCATGGCTGAGATCCAATTACGCCTTCAGGTTCCCGGTAGCCCCGATCGACTGATTCCCGTGGAAACCGACTCCGTGACGATCGGGCGGGCCAGTGATTGCGAGCTGCCCCTTTCTCCCTATGGCGTGTCGCGACACCATGCCCGAATTAGCCGCGCCGATCGGGCTAGTCCCTGGATGGTTGAAGACCTGCAAAGCAAAAACGGCACACGCCTGAACCAAACCCCCCTCCAACAGCCAACCCCCATCGCCCACGGCGATCGGATCTATATCGAAAATGTTTGCATCACCGTCCTGTTGGCAGGAGTGGGCACGACCAACGCAGTCGCAAATCCCACCATCACCCGATCGCGCCAATCGCCCCAAGGGCCCAAAGCCGTCTATTCCCAACGGGTGCAGGTTCCCTTAAACCCCGAGGCTTTGCCGCCCACCGTGTCTGTGGTGCGGCCCAATTTGGTCAAGCTGCCCCTGATTGATGCCACGGCCGATGGCAAAATGCGAATTTCACGCGATGCCAGCGACCTCAAAGAACAGTGGCTCCGCACCAGCGAAGGCAGCGGCGACAGTCTTTATGAGCGCGATCGCACCATTGCCCGCCTGCGCGATCTCGTAGAAATCGCCAAAGGCCTCACCTCTGCCGCCAGCAGCAACGCCATCTTCTCCCAAGTGCAAGAAGTGGTGTTTCGCTATCTCACCAACATTGAGCGCCTGGCCCTGTTGGTGGATGTGGAAGGCAATGGCCAACTACAACTGCTGAACGCGGCCGCCCGCGAAACCGAACGGGCCCGCGACCTCACCCTCAACAGCGGTTGGATCAGCCAAAGCATTTGCCAAAAAGTTTTCAAAGAAAAAATTGCCCTGCAAACGGCCGATGCCCAAGCAGACGAGCGGTTTGGCGCAGAACAAAGCATTCTCTATAAAGGCATTCGCAGCGCCATGGCCGTGCCGCTTTGGAACGAAGACAAAGTGGTTGGTGTGCTCTATGCCGATGCCAACCTGTCCTCCGAAAGTTGGGTGCAAGAGGGCGAAGACGATCTCAGTTTCTTTTCCGCATTGGCCAACCTCGTGGCTGCCAGTGTTCAGCGGTGGTTGCTCACCCGCAAACTTCAGGAAGAAGAGCGCCTGTGCCAAAAGCTAGAGCGCTATCACTCGCCTGCGGTGGTGCAACAGATGATCGCCGCTGGCACCCACGAGGATGGCCGGATTCCCACCACCGATGGGGAACTCAGCATCCTGTTTGCGGATATTGTCGGGTTCACGGCCCTTTCGGAGCGCCTGAGTCCGGCGGAGGTGGCGGACTTGTTGAACCGCTTTTTTGAAGAAATGCTACAAGAGGTGTTTGCCCTAGGCGGAACCCTCGATAAGTTCATTGGCGATTGCATCATGGCCTTTTTTGGTGCGCCGGAACCACAACCGGATCATGCCGATCGCGCCGTCATTGCTGCCCGACGAATGCTGGAACGCTTGGATGATTTGAACAAACGGAACGTGCTGGGCGAGCATTTGCAACTACGGATTGCCATCAACAGCGGTCGGGCCGTGGTGGGAGATGTGGGCAGCTCCCAACGGATGGATTACACAGTCTTGGGCGGCGCGGTGAACCTGGCGGCCCGGATGGAGGCGATTTGTCCGGTGGGTCAATGCATCATCAGCGCCAATACCTATGACTTGGTGTCGCGGAAGATGAATTGGGTGCAAATGGGGGAATTTCGGTTCAAGGGCATTGAACGGCCAGTGCCCATTTTCCAAGATGGCCACCGCGCCCAAGAGCTAGAGTTGGTGAAGCTGTTGACGGAGCCTTCTTGAGAACTGACTGCGGATTTGGGCGATCGCCCCAGGGCCAAAACTAGGGATCTCGGGGCGATCGTAATCCTAAAACTATTTGCTATAATTCCGGTTGGGTTTTGCTGCAATGTTGGTGACTGCCAATAATTGTTTTGCGATCTATGTTTGTTCCAATTCGGGGACTCACCGAACGTCTTAGTGGCAGTAGACTGAGCGAGCGTTTAGGCGCTTTGTTAACTCAGAAACTTTAAACGGAGACAAGAGTACCCACCTGGTTTTTCCAGGTCGGAAGCTGAGGCAAGACGGCATTTGCGGTTAACCCAACTCCTCAGAATTTGCTTCAACCAATTGATCAACAATTTGGTAAATAACACGGGCCACCACTCGCCTCCGCGACGGTGGCCCGTGTTTTGACTTGAATTTGCCAGTGGCAAATGGGTCGGCGCATATTGTTGGGCGCACATTGTTGTGTATCCTCCGCCATCATTAGATCGATCGAAACGGATTGACCCTTGGAGATCTCGCGTACCAGAGGGCGCATGGCGATGCGCCCCTACGGGATTTTGGGGGACATGGGGCGATCGATTCATGGGCCACGGCGCGATCGCCCCACCTCGCATTCAACGACCATCCCCGATCGGTTGGGCCGCCCCATTCCAACGGTGCGTAGGGCACAAACCCAATCACCGTCAACCGCCCACCGTTGCCCTACGACACCCTACGGGTCGGTGATGGTGAGTCGTTGCAGGATGGATTGGGCGATCGGAGAGGTCGGCGGCGCAAAATGTTGAGAGTTTAAGGAAAATAGCGATAGATCTCGCGACGATGTAGGGCGCGGACAAAAATAATGGTGTTGTCTTCTGATCGAAAGCCAAGGCGATAGTTGCCTACTCGGAGTCGATAGGTATTGGGGTGGCCTTCGATCGCTTTGATTTGACTCAACTCGCTTAAATGTTCGGCTGCTTCGATCGACAGTAGGGCGGTTTTGATGGCTTGTAATGCTGGGCGATCGCGAATGGCCTGCAAGTCTTTGCGAAAGCGCTTGAGAAATTGAACCTGCATTGTTGATCTAGTCCAACGCTTAACTATCCAACAGGGCAAAAATTTCAGCGCGATCGACAGGTTCTTCGTCTTCAGGCCCCAAGTCGTTCATGGCACGACCTAACGCCAAGTCTTCCAAAATTTCAAGCAAGAGGTCGCGTAACAGATCGCGACGATCGCGCAATAGTTCAATCAGCAGGGGTCGCATCAGATCGCGGAGGCGATCATCGGTCAGGGTCAGATCATTCATGATGATTTGCGCAAAACTGGGGAGGGGCGATCGCGTTGTCTCAATGGTAGCGCGGGCTTTTGGGCGATCGACCTTATCGATCGAAAGGAATTGACCCTCGGAGATCTCGCGGCTCGGAGAACGCATGGCGATGCGCCCCTACGGGATTTGGGGAGCAATGGGTCGATCGATTCATGGGCCACGGCGCGATCGACCCACCTCGCATTCAACGACCATCCCCGATCGGTTGGGCCGCGTTCAATTTTCGGTGCGTGGGAGGAACCCATCCAGTCTTTTTGTGACTCTTTTTAGTGACTCTGTAACCTTGCTCCCTACGGTTGATCAGCGGCGGGGCGATCGGGCTGGGTGAGCGTGCTGGGAACCACCACGGGCACAGGTGTAAGCGAGTCCAGCAAAATTTGGCGAGAGTCGGCCGTGAGGTGGCGGACTGTGGCGGAATCCAGATAGCCCCAAGCGTATTGGTCGCCCAAAATCCGTCGTTGATATTCGGAAATGGCTTCAATCCATTGAATTTGCAGCACCGTTTGGGTGGCCTCCCCGCCCGGGGGCAAGGAGCCGGAAATAGTCCCATTGCCATAAAACAGGCCCGGCTTGCCCAGAGCAGCAGCGATCGCCCGTTGGGATCGCTCCGTGAGGGCTGATCGGGAAAGCCGCACGAGGGGCCGATCGGGATCCTGCGTCAGGGTCACCATTTCTTGGGTGAGCTGACGGGTGAGGCCTTCGATTTGGCTGCGGGTGCTGTCAAATTGGATCAGGGCCAAGCGCTGCTGTTCTGGGCTAAGGACAGGGGGGCGAGCCGTCAGGACGCGGGGAATGAGAGCGGGGACTCCGGGGGTGGAGAAGTCGAGGGCTTCTCGGCTGGCAATGATGGCTGCGGAGACCAAAAAACAGCAGCCCAACCCAATGGCAGAAACCCAAGCGCTCGATCGAGAATAGCCGGGAGCCAGCCAATAGTTGCGGGCGGTGACGGTGGGCGGCAGAGGGCGCAGGGGAATCGTTTGGATGTTGGCGGCGGTGGGCGGCAGGGTCACCACCCGGGGAGCCTTGCGGTGCGTTTTCGCCAGTTGGATATGCTCGCCGCGCCGGATGGCGGCCGGAGAGGGAAAGGGATCGCGCCCTCGGAACTGCCGCGCCCGATCGCACCAGGGACAGGAACCCTGATGGCCAAAGTAGACATGCTGGGGATTGGCGCTACAGGTCACAAGGTTGTTTTCGGCGCTGTCCAAAACGGCGGCCCACTGACGGGCGCTGGGCCGATCGGCGGGGTGGCGGGTTTCAAAGGCCTGGCGAAAGAGGTTTTGCAATAGCGGATCGAGGCCCGCAAAGGGCGGCGCGATCGGCTTGGGCTTCCAACGGGGCGATCGGGCACTGTAGGGAAATTCTCCGGCCGCAATGCGTTGGTCAATCAGGGGCGGATCACCAGATCCCAAAAAAGCGCCGTCAAAGGGGTGGGTTCCCTCCATCAACAATTGAAAGAGCAACACCGCCAACCCAAAACAGTCTTGGGCCGCAGTGCGATCGACCTCTCGAAAGTTGCGCCCTTGCAGTTCCGGGGGCGTATATTCCGGCTTGCCCACAGGACAACGGAAGGTGCGCCGTTGCTGGCGATCGACCACTTGAAACGAATCCGTATCTACCAGGGTGACCAGGGCGGTGGGGGCGGCCAGCACGTTGGACTCGTTCACATCCCCGATCGTGTAGCCCCGTTCATGGAGCACATCAACGGCGGCGGCCAGGTTGCGAGCCATCCGCACCAGGTAGCGATAGGTGAGGCCCGGCAGCTCGCGCCGTCGCATCTTGGGCGTGTAAACCTCGTGTAGGGGGCGGGTTTCGGGTGCTTTGGGCATCAAAAACCCAACAATCGCCCCATCCACCACCACCGCATCCACGGGCCAGGCGATCGTAATCGGTGGTTCCAACGGATCCAGCGGCGGATCGTTCAACATGGCGGCCAGTTTGGCCACTCGATCGGGCGATCGTTGGTCGGGGTGATAAATCTTGGCCAGCAGGCTAGATTCTTCCGCAACCTGATAAATTTCCCCTTCGCCGCCCGCTTTTCCCGTGGTGCGCAGCGTGATCCGCTCGCCCGTCATGGCGCGTTGGGCCAGAAGGGTTCGGCTCCGTTTGGTTAGGTTCGATCGCTGCATGATCTGGGTTTTGCGCCGCCACCCTAAACATACTGAATTTCAGGGGCCAATTGCGGGAGCAACGTTCGAGCTAATGGCGGGGGCAATGGGAGACAATCGGAGGCAAATTCAACCGGACAGCGGGGCGATCGAGCCACTCAAACCATGCCGCACCAGCATTAGTAATCTTCGTATTCCGGTTCCCGTTGCCGCACCTTCTCGGGAATCTCCAGCTTAGGTGCGCGGTAGCCCGGTTCCTCATCAGTCCAAGCATCGGAATCTACGTTGTCATCGTAGCGATCGTAGACTTCCTCATAGTCATACTCATCTTCCCGCACATACTCGCGATCCCGTTCGCGGCGCGGGGGCTGATCGCTCCAGTTATCGTCCTCGTCGTAATCCTGGCGGCGTTGTTGGCCATAGCGCGGGGCCGGCTCTTCCCAGGTTTCCTCTTCCCAAGCTTCCTCTTCGTAGCGGCGCTCGGCTCGAGTTTCGGTGCGAATTTCTGGGCGGGCTTCGGTGCGCAACCCGGAGGCTAGTTGGTTGCCGGGGGCAGCAGTGGGAGTAAAGTACAGATCCTCTTCATCCCGTTCCCAGGGAGGGCTGCTGAGGCCCAAGCGCTCCAGGACACCAACGCTGAGTTGAATCAGGCGGGCTTCGGCCCCTTCAAACACAATCAGTCGATCGGGGCCCGTGCTGACCACTTCTTCGATCGGGAGTTCATAGGTGCTGATCACCTGTTCGGGCACTTGGGGCAAGCCGATCGAGGCAATGATGATCGAGACCAGCTTGCCATCCTCCACATCAAACTTGAACCCGCGTACCTTCCCCAGCAGTTCGCCGGTTTCGGTGATCACCTCACAACCAATCAAGGTGTTGTAGGCATCCGCTTCAATGTAGTCCTCGATCGCCCGATCGTCCTCCACCAGAATCACATCACCAATTTGGCTGATGCTATCCAGGTTCATGAAGCGCGGCATCGCCGAAACGGCGAGGATATTGTCCTTTACGCCAAAGCCAATAATCTCCTGGCGATCAATATCGACCCAAACCTGGCTGATGATGCCCAGGCGCTTGCCGGTGTTTCGGGTAATGATTTGCGTTCCAAGCAGGTCAGAGCGCTGGCGAATCGATTCAGAGGTCATTGACTGCAAAGGGGGATGGATTGCAATAGATCCGAAGTCGGGATGCTTGTCGATAGTAAAGCATAGGTTGACGGATTGAGGGCGGGCGGCTGGTGGTGTCGATTGCCGAACGCGGTTGATTTAGACCTAACTAGCTCGGCAAGTCTATTTCCGTGGGTCACGTCATCCGTGGGTCAAGTCAAATGACTGTTATCGTGACCCGATCGTCAGGCAATAGGGGGCTGACAACAAGGGGCTGAGTCGCTCGTAGGGTGGGCACTGCCCACCGAACCGTTGCTTCATGGTATTTGCGATATGGCGTGCCAATTATTTTAGGTAAAGGCTGTATCTGGTGAATATGTAAAGGCTGTATCTGGTCAATATTTGGCAGATGTTTTATGTATAGAAATTAATAATTGTACTAATTTCATTGATTTCACTAAAACTCAAATTCTGGGGGACATAATGATCAATTATTGCTGACCATGCCCCTAGGGCATCATGCTGATCATGAGTGATCCATACCCCCGTCCCCAGGAACCGGTATCTCATACACCACCCCAAGATTCCGATCGATGGCATAGCCTGCGCGACCATTTGCAGCAAGTGGCTCGCCTAACCGCACAATTTGCCGTCCCCCTAGGAGCCGATCGCCTAGGTTACTACGCGGGCCTTTGGCATGACCTGGGCAAATATAACCCTAAGTTTCAGGACTATCTCTACCACTGTCACCAGGCAACCCGGCACGGACAAAATAGCCCAGCGCCCAAGTCTGTTCCCCACGCAGTCTATGGTGCAAAGTTAGCAGAGCAGGAACTTCCCGGCGACCTGGGCTGCAAACTGGCCATGGTCATTTTTGGTCATCATGCCGGTATTCCTAACTTGGCGGATATGGATAGCAAGCTAGCCGGTAACCATAGAGCCAAAACTGAACAGGCCTATCAAGCGGTCTTGCGGGAAGCGGAAAAAACCGATATTGAATTGGAGCCAGATCAGGACTTAACTGATTATGCTCCGGCAGAAACCGATGATTGTTACCAACAGGAAGTTTTTTGGCGGTTTCTGTTTTCTTGCTTGGTTGATGCGGACTATTTGGATACGGAGCAGCACTTTAAGCCCACAGAATCGAGCCAGCGCCACTTGGGAATCACAATTGCCCAATTGCAATCGACCTTTGAGCGTGCCTATGCCCAAAAAATCCTGAAACCCTTAAAAAATCCCCAATCTCCCCTCAATTGCCTTCGAGCTGAAATCTATCAACTTTGTCAGCAAGCGGCGAAACAACCGCCGGGTGTATTTCGGCTCTGTGTCCCTACGGGTGGCGGCAAGACTCTGAGCGGCCTGCGGTTTGCCCTTGACCATGCGGTGGCCCATGGGCGATCGCGTGTCATCTTTGCTGTGCCCTACACCAGCATCATTGAACAGACCGTCAATGTCTATCGCGATTTGTTTCAAGCTGAACTGGGCCCCGAAGCGGTTTTGGAACACCACAGCGCTGTTTGGCAAGAAGCACCTTTCAAAAACGAAAACGAATCCGTAATGCATGGTGACGATCGTGCCGAGGATGCTCGCCAGGCCTTTGCTCGGGCCCGGTTAATTGCCCAAAACTGGGATGCTCCCTTGATTGTTACCACAACGGTGCAACTGTTCGATAGTTTGTTTGCCAATCGGCCGAGTCGTTGCCGCAAATTACACAACCTAATCAACAGCGTGATTGTGCTGGATGAGGTGCAAACCCTCCCGATCGAGCTGTTGGATCCGATTCTTTGTGTGCTGCGTGAGTTGGTCACCCGCTATGGCGTGACGGTGGTGCTTTGCACGGCCACCCAACCCGCCCTCGCCGGTCAAAATGCCTATCTTCAAGGATTTGCCACCGACCAAGTGCGGGATATTGTGCCCCCGGAACTGGCCAAAGCTCATTTTCAACAGTTGCAACGGGTGAACTATGTTGTGCCGCCGAAATCTTGGTCTTGGGCGGATTTAGTGACGGATTTGCAAAACCGGCAGGCAAACCAAGCACTCATCGTTTTGAATACGCGCCGCAACGCGTTAGATGTCGTGGCTGCGTTGCAAGGTGCTGGCTGGCCCCGCGAGGCGCTCTTTCACCTCTCCACCTTGCTTTGTGGGGCCCATCGTCGCCAGGTGTTAGCCCAAGTGCGCGATCGCTTGCGGGCAGGGCTGCCTTGCTTGCTGGTGGCTACTCAAGTGGTGGAGGCGGGGGTGGATATTGATTTTCCGCTGGTCTATCGGGCTGAGGGGCCGCTCGATCGCGTTGTGCAAGCGGCCGGCCGCTGCAACCGAGAGGGCAATCTTTGTGATCAGTCAGGCGAGCCAATTTTGGGACAAGTGGTGATTTTCTCTCCCCAAGAGGGCCGGTTACCTAATGGCAGTTACAAAACCGCCGTTGGTACGGCTAATCTCTATCTTCAGACCGATCGTGTGAATCAAGCCTTACACGACCCCAAAACCTTTGAGCAGTACTTTCAGGAGTTGTACCAAACGGTTGGGCGCGATCGGGGTCAAAAGATCCAGAACAGCCGAGAAAGTTGGAGCTATGCCGAAGTAGCCGAGCAATTTTCGTTGATGAAAGATGAGACCGTGCCCGTGGTGGTTCAGTACGACGATCGCGCCAACAACCTGATTCAAAAAATTGAGCGCTCCGGTTCCCTAAACAGGGGCGATCGCGATGCGCTCCAGCCCTACATGGTGAACCTGCGCTTCTACGAATTCAACCAATCAGCCCATTGCCGCCGTGAGGTTGTTCCTGGGCTGTGGTTTTGGAAAGGGGGCTACGATCGGCAACTTTACGGAATTGAGATCGATGGCCAACCTATCCAATACGACCCAGCCGACTTTATTCCTTAGTTTGCTATCAAGTGGGTTAATCAACAATTCACTGACTTTCCAGCATGGAGATTATGAAAAACCTAAATTCATTGAGGGTGAAATTTACCGCGCCCTATGCTTGCTTTACGCGCCCTGAGTTCAAAGTAGAACGCATTTCCTATGATGTGCCCACCCCAAGTGCAATGCGGGGAGCCTGCGAAGCCATTTTCTGGAAGCCAGAAATGCGCTACAAAATTCGCGAAATTCATGTTCTGAAGCCCATCAAATACTTTTCAATTTGGCGTAATGAGGTGAATAGTCGCCAAGTGTTTGCCACTGCCCAAGGTTGGGCCAAAAAAGGCGAAGGATCCTATTTTGCCGATGACGATCGGGCCCAAAGGCACACCCTTTGTTTGCAAGATGTGGCCTATGTGGTTGATTTGGATATTGAAGTTTTGCCCCATGCGGCCGCTGATGTGGCCAAATATCGCGATCAGTTCCAGAGGCGAATTGAGCGAGGCCAGTGTCACCATCAACCCTATTTGGGAACGAGGGAATTTTCAGCATTCTTTGAGAAGCCAAATCCCGATCACCCTGCTGATTGTGCAGATCCCAGTCTCAATCGTGAACTGGGTTTGATGTTGTATGACGTGGAATTCCAAGAGCAGCCGAAGGGGCCGGTTAGCTATCGCAAACGAGATCAATCGGGCGATCGAATCGTTACGGCTCAGGCTCGTCCTCGTTTTTTTCGAGCTTCCTTAACACGAGGTGTGCTGACCATTCCTGAACAACCCTTATCCTAGGAGGCGCTTATGCTTCTGAGCGAGTTGGCCAAGCTGGCAACCCGAATTGATGAAACACCATCAATGTATGGTTTTTCGCCAGTCAGTTGGCTGATTGAAATTGATCAACAAGGAAGACCGATCGGAACAAGCCTGATGACTCCAATGGTCGAGGAGTCACGAAAGGGGAAAAAACGAGGCAAGAAAATTATTGTTCCCCACATTGGCCGCACAGTAGGCATTCAGCCCAAGCTGTTGGCAGATACGGGGGAGTATGTCCTGGGAGCCGCCCGATCGACCTCTAAGCCAGAGCGTGTTGCCGAATGCCATCGGCAGTTCAAAGATCTAGTTGCCAACTGTTTTAGTGCAACTCAAGAACCCGCTGTAGAAGCCATTTTGAAATTTTTGGAAAGTTGGGATCCTGTTCAACAGCGATCGCAATTTGCACCCAATTTGCAGCTTCCTTCTGAGTTTGATGCCAGTGAAGTTGTCACCTTTCGAGTTCATTTTTCCGATGCCCCCGCACTCATTCCCGCAGAGAACAAGGCGAATCTAGAAAAAGTTCAACAATTTTGGGCTGCTTACACATCTGGTGAAACAGCATCAGATAGCCGAGAACGTCCCATGGGTTGGTGTTTGGTGACCGGAACCTATGGCCCATTGGAACAACGATTACCCTTTTTCATTAAAGGTCTTCCCAATGGACAACCTTCAGGAATAGCTTTGGTTTCTGCAAACTCCGTTGCCTTTGAATCCTTCGGGCTGGCAAATTCCCTGACTTCTCCTATTTCGCGACCAGCGGCGGAAGGATTTGCTAAGGCGCTAAATGCCCTTATTGCCAGTGAAAACGACTGTCTTCGCATTGGGAATAGTGTCTATGTTTGGTGGGTGCAACAGGGTGCTGAAGCAGTTGATTTGAAGATCTTGGGCAAGCCGCGTGATCCATTGAATTCAAAAAGAATTCAGAATCTACTGAAATCACCAATGACTGCTCAGAAAATCAGCGAAAAGACAAGTGCAGCCCTCGCTCAACGTTTTTTCGCAATTGCGCTCACTGCCAACAATGCCAGGGCGGTCATTCGTAGCTGGATTGATGTGACGATCGAGTCAGTCAATCACAACCTGAAAATTTGGTTTCAGGGGCAGAAAATTGACTCGCTCTATGAGGAAGATCGCGAATTCTTTGGACTCTATGAACTAGCCGCTTGTGCTTATCGCGAGCCTAAAAAAGATATGTTGTCCCGAACTCCAACAGCGCTGTTTTTAGCGGCTATTGAAGGGCGGCCATTGCCTGCTGACTTGCTCGATCGCCTCCTGCGTCGAATCCGAGTCGAAGGGGGCAGCATCACCCACACAAGGGCTGCTTTGCTCAAGCTAATTCTGACCTTGGAAGGAAAAATCAACATGAATGAGCCTCAAAATGCGATGGAAAGCCTAACTCGCAATCCGCAATTTCAAGATGAGCAATTGGGCGATCGGCTCGCCTACCATGCTGGTCGCCTGTTGGCGCAAGTTGACAGGATTCAGTATGCCGCCTTGGGCAAAGTTAATGCCCCGATCGCCGATCGATACTATGGCTCCATGTCCATCAGCCCTTGCTATCTTCTGGGAAAAATCATTGGCAAAGCCCAGGCCAA
Organism: Limnothrix sp. PR1529; assembly: GCF_002742025.1. Taxonomy (NCBI): domain Bacteria; kingdom Bacillati; phylum Cyanobacteriota; class Cyanophyceae; order Pseudanabaenales; family Pseudanabaenaceae; genus Limnothrix; species Limnothrix sp. PR1529. The sequence continues at coordinate 52,516 of NZ_LIRO01000039.1, read as the reverse complement.
TCTATCCAAACTTCGCAAGGAAAAACCAGGTCAGCACAACCGGTTTCAAGAGGAGTTGGAGGAAATTCTTAGCAAAATTCCCGATCGTGATCTGCCCAATCTGCCCAGTCGCCTTTCGATGCAGCAGCAAGCTATTTTCGCCATTGGCTATTACCACCAACAAGCACACAACCGCCAGCAAATTCGCGATCGGGCTGCTAATTTCTCTTAGCCAAGCCTATTGCTAGCGCCCAGTCATGCTGTTTGCTTGATCACTTGAATTAATTTTCTGGAGCTTAATCATGTCTGCAATTCACACTAATGCTCAGCATCGTCATGATTTTGTGCTGTTGTTTGATGTGTTGGATGGAAATCCCAACGGCGATCCAGATGGTGGCAATCTTCCACGGGTTGATATGGAAACCATGCATGGTTTGGTAACGGATGTTTGCTTAAAACGCAAGATTCGCAACTGGATCGCTACCTATGGCGATCTGATGGCAGAAAATAGTGAAGAAGCAAGGCGGCTTAAGCTTTTTGTCAAGCATCATGGCGTTTTGAATGACCAAATTCGCGAGGCTTATTTGGCTGAAGGTCTACCAGTTGGTCAACCGTCAGAAGAAACGGTTAGGGACTCCAAAGTTTTGGAGGCACTATACCAAGTTCGTGAATTCCTACCTTCAAGTTTTACTCTGTTTGAAGAAGATGATGACAACAATGATCCCGTTATAAAGTTGCGCTACAGCGGCGAACTAGATGCCGATGAATTGAAGGAACAACTACAGGAGTCCGAGGCCTCACCGGAGTGGAAGGCTGTCAAAAAATTGGTGGAAGACCTGATTAAAAATTCTCGCAAGCCTAAGAAGAGCTTGCAAAATACGGAAAAGGCAAAGCACTGGATGTGCGCCAATTTCTTTGATGTGCGAATGTTCGGGGCAGTGATGAGTACTGGTTTGAATGCTGGTCAGGTTCGTGGGCCCATGCAATTAACCTTTTCTCGATCAATTGACCCAGTTTTTCCAGAAGATTTGGCAATCACACGAGTAGCAGTTGCTGACGCGAAGGATCGTGAAAAGCTACAAACGATCGGGCGCAAAACCAAAATCTCTTACGGTCTATATCGAGGCTATGGTTTCTTTTCGGCTCCTTTGGCCAAGCAAACCGGTGTGACCGATCGGGACTTGGAACTGTTTTGGGAAGCGGTTCAAGGAATGTTTGAAGTGGTGGATCGATCGGCTAGTCGCGGGCTAATGGCTGTGCGTGGGTTATATATCTTTTCCCATGAAAATCCATTGGGTAATGCGCCAGCCCACAAATTGTTCGATCGCATTTCGGTGCAAAAGCGTCCTGAGGTCGATACACCGCGATCGTTCGATCACTACGTCATTGAACTAGACGAAACAAATTGGCCCCAAGGAGTCACCCTAACCAAGCTGATTGAAGGCTAATTAGGCCTTGGCGGAAGCCAACTCCCAACCTAGTTGGCTTCCGCACATTTTCTTATCTTTTGGTTCAGGCCAGTTCGTAAACCCTGCAGCGCCCGGCCCCCGGGCTGGGCGAGGATTGAAACATCAGCCAATTTAGATTTTTTAGGGCCAGATTTATATTGCAGCGCCCGGCCCCCGGGCTGGGCGAGGATTGAAACTTCCCATCAATCTCGGCAATGCCAAGCGCCCCATCAGGCAGCGCCCGGCCCCCGGGCTGGGCGAGGATTGAAACGAGGTCAGAAACTCATAGGTACGGTAGTCCATGAGGGCAGCGCCCGGCCCCCGGGCTGGGCGAGGATTGAAACTGTAGTCCTTGATTCGACCAACTCATAGCGCCTAGGCAGCGCCCGGCCCCCGGGCTGGGCGAGGATTGAAACAGTGTCAGGGTTGCAGACCAGCAGCCCGATCATCGCAGCGCCCGGCCCCCGGGCTGGGCGAGGATTGAAACTCAGGTAACAGCCCCGACAAGGCCCGATCAAATAAGCAGCGCCCGGCCCCCGGGCTGGGCGAGGATTGAAACCCTAGCATTGGTGAGCCATTGGTCATACGCGGCCGAAGGGCAGCGCCCGGCCCCCGGGCTGGGCGAGGATTGAAACCTTGCATCCCAGCCGTCACCGTAAAGCTCGGATCGGCAGCGCCCGGCCCCCGGGCTGGGCGAGGATTGAAACACCCATAACGGATTAACGTTCGAGATCGGTGTTCCCGGCAGCGCCCGGCCCCCGGGCTGGGCGAGGATTGAAACTCGTCCAGGAAATGCAATTTTGCAACTCCAAACAGGGCAGCGCCCGGCCCCCGGGCTGGGCGAGGATTGAAACACCGTCCCGTCGTCGCATTGCACAACGCAATACTTAGCAGCGCCCGGCCCCCGGGCTGGGCGAGGATTGAAACAGCAGCTCATCTTTTTCGCTCTGGGCCTTGTCCAGGCAGCGCCCGGCCCCCGGGCTGGGCGAGGATTGAAACACCGTGTCGCCGTCTGAGACTGATTCGATCGACCAATTGCAGCGCCCGGCCCCCGGGCTGGGCGAGGATTGAAACTTAAGTCGGCTGGCCGACTGCTGAGTGGTGGCGATCACGCAGCGCCCGGCCCCCGGGCTGGGCGAGGATTGAAACAACCAAGCTCAGGCTGCGATCGCCTCGCTCCAATCGCAGCGCCCGGCCCCCGGGCTGGGCGAGGATTGAAACTGCTGAGGATAATGCAACCAGGGCTGCAATTGATGCAGCGCCCGGCCCCCGGGCTGGGCGAGGATTGAAACCTTGCGGATCGCATCGCCTTGGAATGCCTTGCAGCGCCCGGCCCCCGGGCTGGGCGAGGATTGAAACTGATTGGCGGCGATCAGGCGATCGGCTCAATCTCAGTGCAGCGCCCGGCCCCCGGGCTGGGCGAGGATTGAAACAGGTAGCTCTACCCGCTCCTGGATCCACCTTTCGGCGCAGCGCCCGGCCCCCGGGCTGGGCGAGGATTGAAACAGGGTCACCCTCCATGAGGGCCCGCTTCAGGGCCGCTTGCAGCGCCCGGCCCCCGGGCTGGGCGAGGATTGAAACAAGGTCGAAGAGCGCAAGGCGCGAAATGGTCGGAATGCAGCGCCCGGCCCCCGGGCTGGGCGAGGATTGAAACGGTAGTGTCTGGCCGTGGCCATGGCCTTGTCGCGCAAGCAGCGCCCGGCCCCCGGGCTGGGCGAGGATTGAAACACCGCGATACCATCCAGCAGCCAACAACCCTAAAGCGGCAGCGCCCGGCCCCCGGGCTGGGCGAGGATTGAAACACACCGATGATCCACGGTTGGCAGAGCGGGCCGCTGCAGCGCCCGGCCCCCGGGCTGGGCGAGGATTGAAACGCCGCACACTGAGCGTCGTATCCCCCAAACACCCGGCAGCGCCCGGCCCCCGGGCTGGGCGAGGATTGAAACAGACCTAGCGATCGGCACAATTATCAACGAAACCAAGCAGCGCCCGGCCCCCGGGCTGGGCGAGGATTGAAACCAATCCCTGCTTACGGGTAGGGCTGGCAAGGTGACGCAGCGCCCGGCCCCCGGGCTGGGCGAGGATTGAAACAGGATTTGCAGCGTTCCAGCCCTCATGTTTTGGATCTGCAGCGCCCGGCCCCCGGGCTGGGCGAGGATTGAAACGGCTGTCACACCACACCCCGCCCCGATCGGTCTATTGCAGCGCCCGGCCCCCGGGCTGGGCGAGGATTGAAACGATAGGGACACCGCCCACTGTGGCGATGTCCCGCAGCGCCCGGCCCCCAGGCTGGGCAAAGATTGAAACGAAAGGAGCGATCGCGTGAGTTTGCTCGATGATCTCAGTCAGTTTTTAGAAGCTCGGCTAGAAGCCTTTCTGCGCGAACATCCCGAGCTAGAGTTGCGGGCCCTAGAAGAGCAACTGCGGGAACAGGAAGCCGATGCCAAGCGATCGATCGGGGAATTACACACCCAAGAACAGCAACTGAAAGCCGACATTTGGGAAACAGCCCAGGACGTGCAGCGCTGGCACATTCGCATCGAAAAAGTGGAAGCCGCCGGAGAACACCAACTCGCCGCAGCCGCCCGCGAACGAGAAGCCGCCCTCTTGCGCAAAGGCAATCAACTTTGGGGACAAATGCAGGGCATTAAAACCCGCATTGAACAGTTAGAAACCCTGGTCTCGCAACTAGCCAGCAAACGGCAAGAGGTGGCCGCGCGGGCTGCCCAAGCCGATGCGCAAACCCAGGCCCAAGCCAAGACCCGCACCAGCCGATCGCCCTGGGACAGCAGCGATCGGGCAACCTACGGCAGAGGAATGGGAGCCGATCCCCTAGAAGAGCAGTTCCAACGCTGGGAAATGGATGAAGAACTAGAGCAACTGAAGCGCCAAATGGGCCGCCCTTAAGGGTTTGAGCAAGGGATAGCGGCTTTTTTAGCCGATTCAACTGCTTTGGCCTCCAACGGCCGTGCTAGCTTAAGGATGTAACGGTTTGTAAAGAAAAGTAACAACCCGATCGTGCAAGACTGGCAAAGCAAGCTCAAAGGCAAAGTAATCGTCATTGTTGGCGGCACGGGGGGCATTGGCGCAACCCTGGCTCGCAAACTAGCAGCGGCTGGAACCTCGTTGGTGTTGGCGGCTCGGGGAACGGAACAATTGGCGGCCCTCGCAGCGGAACTGCGGGGAACGGGAGCTACGGTGTTGGCGGTTCCCACGGATATTACCGATGCAGCTCAGGTGGCGAATCTATTCACCCAGGCGATCGCCCAATTTGGTCAGATTGATGCGCTGGTCAATGCGGCGGGCGCGGGAATTCTCAAACAGTTTAATAAGCTCACGGAAGCCGATCTGGATCAAATGTTGGCGGTGAATTTAAAGGGCAGTTTTCATACTTGCCAAGCCGCCATTGAGGTGATGAAAGATCGCAAGATGGGGCATATTTGCAACGTGATCGGCATTTTGGGCAAGCACTCTATGGCGATGGGTGCAGCCTATTGTGCTTCCAAGTTTGCGCTCACGGGCCTCAGCAAATGCATGGCCGATGAAGCCCGGCGCTACGGGATCAAGGTCACACTGTTCTATTTTGGGGGCATTGATTCACCCTTTTGGGACAACGTGAGCCTCAAGGTCGATCGCACCAAAATGCTGTCCACGGAAACGGCGGCCGATGCCATTTTATTTGCTCTCAGTGCAGAACCGCAGGCAATTCCCATGGAAATCAATATTCAGCCGGAAAGCCATCTCTTTTTCTAGGCATCCGTGAATATTCATCTGTGAATATTCATCAGCCATTGAGAATAGCAATTTATCAGGGAAAAAAACTGCTGATCGATCGCCCCGCTCCGCCATTGACTCGCTTTGGCCGATTGCTCTATGCTTGTGATTGAGAATGATTCTCATTCTGGATAATCCTCTGAATCTGGGCGTGGGCCAACCAGAGGCATAACCGCAAGCTTAGGTGTGATTGATGGGTGGGATGACTCGAACCATGGCGGAACGGCGATCGCGCAACCGGGGAATTGGGCGGACGCAATGGCCAGCGATCGCCCTTGGCCTGGCCCTGCTGGGAACGGGTTGCGGCACTGGAGCCAACTCCGGGGCAACAACCCCCAACGGCAACAGCGCCCCAGCGGCCAGCACCACCAACCCCGATCGCCCCAAGGTGGTGGCCAGTGGCGGAGTGGTTTGCGACTTGGCCCAGCAAATTGCGGGCGAGACAATCGACCTCACCTGTTTGGTGCAACCCGGCCGCGACCCCCACACCTACGAACCCACCCCCAGCGATCGCGCCGCGATCGAGTCTGCCAGCCTCGTGCTCTATGGCGGCTATGACTTTGAAGGGGGGTTAACCAAAACCCTCACCAGCGCCCCCACCCAGGGCCCCAAAGTGGCAATTTTTGAAAAGGCTGTTCCCAGTCCGCTGAAGATGGCCGCCCATGATCATGACCATGGCCACGACCACGGCCATGAAGATGACCACGACCACAAGCACGACCACAAAACCGAAGCGGCCGCCAAGCCCGAGGAACATGATCACGACCATGATGCAGATCCAAAAACTGCCACTGGGGCAGCGGCGGAACTGGTGGCGGATCCCCACGTGTGGCACAGCCCCCAAAATGGCCAAAAGCTAACGGAGATCGTGGCGGCCCAACTGAGCCAACTGATTCCCGCCCAAGCCGATCGCTATCAACAGGCTGCCCAGACCCTGACCAGCGAACTGCAAGCGCTTGATCGCTGGATTCAAACCCAAGTGGCCACCGTCCCACCCGATCGACGGCGACTCATCACCACCCACGATGCCTTGCGCTACTATGCCCAAGCCTATGGATTTGAGGTGAAAGGGGCCCTCAGCGGTCTGAGCACCGAAGAGCGACCCACCCCCAGCAAGTTGGCGGAACTGGTGAAACTGGTCAAGGCGGCCAATGTGCCAGCCATTTTTGCAGAAGCTTCCACCAACCCCAAGACGATCGCCACCGTCGCTCGCGAGGCCGGCGTGCAGGTGGCCCCCAACCCGCTTTATATTGACGGGCCCGGCGCACCCGGCACGGCGGGATCCACCTATCAAACGATGCTGATTAGCAATACTTGCACGGTGGTGAATGCCTTGGGAGGCCAATGCGAACCCCAGACGGCTCCCCTGGGAAAATCTCGTTCTTGAAACCCCGTTCTTAAAATTCAAATCTCAAAATCTGGGTCTCAGGGTTTGGGTCTTGAAGTTGAGTTTCTAGAATTTAGTTCTTGAAGTTAAGTTCTCGATTTTTGGCAATCAAAATTGAAATTTTGGAGCCATATTTTTCACCGCTTTTTGAGATTTAACTTTGCTCTAATTTTGGATTATGCTTCCTTGATGAATAAATTGATGAATACATTAATGAATACATTCAATTCATCGGCTTAAGGAAGCAATTTCATCTCTGCGCTAACCTGAGATATCCAAGATTTGCGAGGCGAGTACAATAACCATGTACGTTCTCATCGGCGGCGCAGGAATGATGGGATTGCGGTTAGCCCAACAACTCCTAGAGCTGGGGCATACCGTTGCTGTGATTGACAAAGATCCCTTAGCCTGTCGATTTGCTCGCGAACAAATCGGGGTGATGGCCTTCGAGGGTAGCGCAGTCAGCACCGCAGTGCTCCTAGAAGCTGGGATCCGGCAGGCCAATGCGGTGGTAGCAGCCCTAAGGGATGATGCTTTGAATTTGGCGCTCATCACTTTATCCAAAAGCTACGGCATTGCCCACACTGTTGTTCGGATGCTCGATCGCGAGTTTCTGGATGCTTATCGTTTGGCCGGCGCTAGCCACATCATCAGCACCATTGATTTGGCAGTGGCCACGATGGCCAACGCGATCGAATACCCCGAAGTGGAATCCATGATGCACTTTGAACAGGGTCAGGTTGAAGTGCTCAAGCTGCCCGTTCCCAATGATTGTTATGTGGTCGATCGCACGGTGGCCCAGATTGCCCAAGATCCCGATTTTCCAACGGGATCTCTGATCATTGGTTATCAAAGTCATTCCTGTAGCAACCTAGAAATTCCCAATGGTCAAACAGTCTTGAAAGCTGGCTCTACCATTTTGGTTGTGACCCGGCCGGAACTCGTCCGGCCGATGATCAAATATCTTGGACTCACTGCTAGTCATCGCTCAGAGACTGAAGCTTCTGATCCAAATCTTTGATGTAGCGTTGCACCACATCTTCCGGAACAATTCGCTTGCGCAGAGCATCGTTAATTGCACCCTTTTCCGCAATAATTAACTGTCTTCGCACCACATCCAATTGGTTGGGATAATGCAGACCCAAATGGGCTTGGTGTTGGTTATAGACCTCCCTCAAAACCCGTTCTGATCCAGCGACTTTGGCTTGATAAGCAGCCCAAAGCTCCTCATAAGTTGCTTTTGGTAAAACGCCAGCCTTGAGTAGCTGGGCAAGTTCATCCTGCGCCGCCTTGGCCCCGATCAGTTGAATCTGTAATTGGCCAATTTCTTCGGATATGCCATTGCCTTGGCCGATGTTGAGCTGCTTGATCAACCAAGGCAATGCCAGTCCCTGAATCACCAACGAAAACAGGACTGCCCCAAAAACCAGTTCAATAATGAATTCTCGGCCAACAAAACCCACAGGAATGGCGATCGCCAATGCCATGGACAGCGATCCCTTAATATTACCGAGCACTAGGACATGTTGCCAACGGAGGGGAATCGGGCGATCGAACCAGCGCAAGCCAGCCAGCAATGAATAAACAGAGATGATGCGTCCCAATTGATAGGCAATGATCACCAAAATAACCGCCGGGAGAATTTTCCAGAGAGTGAGGGGATTAATTTCAATGCCAATCAACAGAAAAATGAATGTATTAACACTAAAACCTGCATATTCCCAAAAGCTGAGCAGCGTGATCCGATAGGAGGCTGATGTGGCTTGGGGCAAACCCAAATTACCAAAAACCAAACCAGCAATTACGACGGCTACCGCACCGGAAACACCCAAAAACTGACCCAGTTGGAATGTGCCTAAAGCCAATGCCACAGTTAGCAACAAGCTGCTTAAGGGATCTTGCAGGCGATTAAAAATCGGCAAGCAAAGATAGCCTAAAACTGCTCCTAGGAATGCACCGCCCAGGGAAACCAACAGCATCTCTTTGATGCCTTGACTGACGGTAATGCTACCGGTGGAGTAAATGACCAACAGCAGATTGAAGGAAACTAAGGCAGCGGCATCGTTAAATAATGTTTCGCCTTCAACAATCGTTGAAAGCCGTGAAGGCACTCGCAATTCCTTAAAAACCGCGATCATGGAAACGGTGTCGGTATTAGCCAAAATTACACCGACCAACAGCGCATTAATCCAATCCAGCCCTAGGCTCAGTTTCACCAAAACAGCAATGATCCCTGAGGAGAGCAAGGAGCCAGGAATTGCGAGCAGGGCGATCGGTTTGAAGGTGCTGCGAAGACGACTAATATCCGTGTTGATTGCCGCTTCAAAGATCAGAATTGGCAGGAAAAGATTGAGCACCAGCGACGGATCCAGGCCAAGGCGCTGGGATAGCAAGTCGGTGATGGGTAGCCCCGCCAGCACCAAGCCGGTGACATAGGGAATTCTCAGCCGCTGCGTCACCAGGGCAACGGTGGTTGCCAGCAAGAGCAGGATAATGAGGATATTAATCAGTTCGGGAATGCTGCCGATCGCTAGACTGCTGACCGCTGCGTTGGAATTGTGAACTGAATTGCTGTTTGCTAGGAATTGTGGCCAGGAGGAAAGAGTCAGCAACCAATCATGCTTCATGCGGTTTTCTCCTAGATGAATGAGGAAGATTAATGGCAAATTTACCCCGCTCTGATCTGGTTTGGAGGGGGGTAGGTATGGCCAGATTTCTGACAAGCTGTTACGGTCGATCGCACAATTAAGCCGATCGCCCAATTACAATCCCAGTCCGAACAGTTAGGTTAAATAGGTCAAAGTTAAGTCAAAGCTAGGCCGCTACGAGCGATCGAATCAGTTCCGCCAGTTGATCGACTTCCGCTTCTTGGGTGAAGTAATGAACACAGGCCCGCGCACAATCGGGATTGGGCAGGGTTCGGAGCAAATATTTTTGTTTTTCCAGGGTGGCCACGAGCGATCGAGCGTTGTGGGAGCCGCTGACCTTGAAGGAAATGAGGCCGGTTGGCGGCGGGTATGGCAGCCAACATTCCACCTGGGGAATGGTTTGCAGATGTTGCCAAAGGCGGCCGGCAAGCTGCACGATTCGATCGTACCGTTGCTGGGGTGTGCCCCAACGGCGGTGCAAGTCCAGAGCCGATTGGAGACCTAGCCCAAGCGCATAGGCGGAGGTGGCCACTTCAAAGCGTTGGCCGGTAGTTTTGTGGCCCGTGGGGTTACCCTGGCGATCGGCCGTGATGCCACGCCAGCCCACAAAGGTCGGCTCCAGGCTCGATCGGGGATTAACATACAATCCCCCCAACCCATCGGGCCCACAGCACCACTTGTGGCCTGTGAAGGCATAGAAATCAATCTCTAATTCCGACAGATTCAAGGGCAACAGGCCCACCGATTGGGCCGCATCAACCAGGATTTGTACAGAGGGCTGTTGGTGGCGGCAAGCGCGGGCAATGGCTTGCACATCGAGAATTTCGCCCGTATTCCAAAGGGCATGGCTCACCAGCACCAAGCGGGTTTGGGGATGCAGATGGGCCAAAATGGCTTCCACGATCGGTTGCTCAGGGACTCGATCGCGCAGGGGAAACTGATCGATCGTCACTCCCCAACGCTTGGCGATCGCTTGGGCGGCGGCCACCACCCCCGGATGCTCGGAATCGCTAATCAATAGCCGATCGCCCGATCGCCAAGGCAATCCCCAAAGGGCAATGTTGCAACCAGCCGTCACATTCTCAGTCAGGGCGATCGTCTCCGGACTCACCTGCAATTCCTGAGCAATGGTTTGGCGGGTGGCGGCCAGTTGCGCATCAACCCAATCGCCCACGGCGCTGCTGAAGGGGCCCAGTTGCTGCATCGTTTGCCAGGCTTGCACCATGGCTTCCAGGGATCCTTGGGGTAGTGGCCCTTGGCCGCCGTAGTTGAAATAGGTTTTGTTGTCTAGGGCGGGGAATTGGGAACGCACCTGATCAATGCTCCAGGGTTCTCCGTTCCTAGGTTCTTGGTTCGTTTGTGCCATATTCCTGTTGCCCGCAACCACCATGTTTCCAAACGCTCCTGCCAATAGGCTGCTAGTGGGTTTCAACTAACCCTTGTGCAGTCAATCTCAAGGTTTTTATTTTGCTGTTTTTTGCGGTTTCTATTCCGCAGTTTCTATTCCGCAGTTTCTATTCCGCAGCCGCTATCCCGATGTTTCGAATGTTTCGAGGTGGCGGGTATGAGCCAGGTTGCGTGAATCTTAACCAGCAGCCCAGTCGCGATCGGTTGCCCGTCGTTTGGTGTCATTTAAAGACTGTTTGACCCGCTCCAAAACCCAACTGAAGGTTTCAAAAACCTGCCGGAGCGATTGTTCATCCCGCAGGGTTGAAAGGCTGAAGTTGGGGGCCCGACGTTCTCGTGAGTCCGGCGGGAGGGCCAGGCCAATCGAGCTGAAGTGGCTGCGCAATTCCATCCATTCGTCATGGCGCGTGAAGGGATACCAAGAAGCGTAGGTGCTGGAATTGATTTCCAAGCCCCCATCAATCCCCACTTTGAACAGCTCATGGGACTCGCCCCGCCCGAAATCACACATGGCCACAAACCCGCCGTAGGTGTCGCCCGTGCGCCAGTAAACCTCCACATTGGGATGATCGCTGCACCACTCGTAAATGTGGTGTGCAATGGCGGCTTCGTCTTCCCCCTGGCGGGTGCTGAATTCTTGGAAGAAGCTGTCTTCGTCCCAACGCCGCCGATCGAGGGCGGGGGAAGCGCTCTTGGAGTCGGTCATGCGCCCAATTAATCGGGGCACGAGGGTGCGAAATCCTTCATCGCTCACGTATTGGCGCAGCTCGATCGCCTGAACTTCTGCCGGATCCATCTGGGCGTTCAAAAACTCCACCGTCCGCACCAGTTCCGGCGAGAGGGCATCGGAAACCACCACAATTCGGATCCGGCCCGCTTGCAGGTTAGTTTTCACCTGTTGCCAAAAACGCTCTTCTTCCTCGTCATGGCCCAGGAAGTCTTCCACCACTTGATCGGGATCCCGATCGTTGGCGCGGCAGTTGGCTTCAAATTGGGCCAGCATGGTTTCGATCGGCCAATATTGCGACAGGTTCGCAGCATATTCGATCGCCTGGCCAATCAGCTCTTGGGCCTGTTGACCGCCGCCGCGTCCGTGGCTGCAAAACACCTCCACCACCGTAGGCACACCGCTGCGATCGAGAAAAATCCGATCCAGAGACCAGCGATCGGCCCGTTCGTCATCAAAAATCACCGTGTTCTGGCGAGTGATGGCCAACCAGTCCTGATCACGGTTAATGAGGCTGCGATCGCCAGCCAATAGGTTGGGGTAAGTTTCCAAGAGTTCCTGAAGAAGCGTCACCGACCCATAGGGCTGCTCCATCATCTCCACGAGTCGCCCATCATTGCGTACGAAGTAAATTCCGCTGCTCATGCCTATTGCTCTTCAGTTGCTGCCGTGAACTGGTGATCGCCGGGGGGCCATGGCGGCCCCCAATCCTTAGCACCGCTTGGGCGACGGACTCATTGGCGACGGATTAACTTGACCCGGGGCCGGATCACCAGCCCCTCCACACCCCGTTAAAAACCGCTTCTGCCGGCCCCGTCATGAGGATCCGATCGCTCACAGCATCCCAGGTGATCTGCAATGGGCCGCCGGGAAGCTCCACCGTAGCCACTCGATCGCTGTGGCCATTTAACACGGCTGCTACCAGTGTTGCACAGGCCCCCGTTCCACAGGCCAACGTGATGCCCGCGCCGCGCTCCCAAACCCGCATTCGTAGATAGTCGCGCCGCACCACTTCCACAAATTCCACATTGGTTTTTTGGGGGAAGGCCGGATGGCATTCGATTTGCGGGCCAATGGCGGGCAGGTCGATCACGCTCACATCCTCCACAAAGGTGACACAGTGGGGATTTCCCATGCTGACGGTGGTTACTGTCCAATCCTGGCCAGCGGCCGTGAGCGATCGGGCCAGGGCCGTTTCGCCCGCTGTGCCCAAGGTGGTGGGAATCCGCTCGGCCGCCAAAATCGGCTGGCCCATGTCCACAGTCACCTGGCCATCGGCCTGAATGGTGGGAATAATAGAACCCGCCAGCGTGTGGACTTTGTAGGTTTTTTCGGTGTTGTCCAGGCCTTCCAGGGCCGCTAAATATTTGGCAAAACAGCGAATGCCATTGCCGCACATTTCCGGTTCGGAACCATCGGAGTTAAAAATTCGCATGGTGTAATCGGCTCCCTGCTCGCCGGGCAGCACGAAGATCACACCGTCGGCCCCAATGCCAAAATGGCGATCGCACAGTTGCACGGCCTGCTCAGGCGAGAGAATTGGCTCTGCTCGATCGCGGTTATCCAGCAGAATAAAGTCATTCCCTAATCCGTGATACTTTGCAAACGCAAGTCCCATTGAGCACTCCCTATGGCTGAAGAATTTAATACTGGGCTGCCCAGCACCCGTCAAGTGCAGACAGCCATTAAGAATAAGCAAGAAGTGGAACTAAAGCTGCTAACCAATGACCTGATTGCAGGCAAGGTGAGGTGGCAGGACAGTGATTGCATCTGCATTGTTGACCATTACGACCAGCCTACAATCGTTTGGCGACACGCGATCGCCTATCTCAAGCCCAAGGCCTAGGGGCAACTCAACGGCTCATTCAGCGACTGAACTGGCTGATCAGCGAACGATTGATTTTCCATGTCCCAGTCGTCGTAACAAGGGGCCTAAGCCCCTTGTCCTCCACGATCTGCCAAAGGTGGAATCAGGGTTTCAGGCGATTTGTTTCAGGCGATTTAACGACAGGCCCTAGCCTTGACCCGATTGGGCAGAAGACTGGGCCGGCGAAGCTCCGGCCGGGGCCGCAGGAGAGCGCTGGCCCCGCAAACTGCGGAAGTAAAGGGTTCCCACGCCGCCTAAAAAGAGGCAATACCCGATCGCCTGAGCTAGGTAGAGATGGTCACGGTAGCCAAAGAGGGTTTTGAGCAATACACCCGGCAACACCCGATCGCTCAAGGTCGCTGACCAATCCCAAACCAGGGGCCCCAGCAAGCAGGAATCGCCCCCCACGGCACAAAGGCCAGCCCAGGCAGGATGCAGTTGCTCCCAAAGAACCGCCGCCGCGTCCAGGTGCTTGAGTACGGAAATCACCAACGCGCCCACCACCAGCAGCAGAATTGTGCCCACCACTTGGAAAAATCGGCGCACGTCAATCTTGATGCCAAAACGGAATAGCAGCAGCCCCATGATGGCGGCTCCGATTACACCCGCGATCGCCCCCACGGCGGCCCCGAGGCTTTCCTGAAACTGGGCGGCAATGAAAATAACTGTTTCCAGTCCCTCTTGCAGCACGGCGGCCGTGACCAAGCCAAAAATTTTCCAGGAGGCCCCCGCTTGCTCCCCGATCGCCCGCTGCACAGAGGATTGCACCTCTCCTTTCAGTTGTTTGGCCTGCTGAGTCATCCAAACCAACATCCAACTCAACAGACCAATGGCGATCGCCCCCAGAATTACTTTTAAGCCTTGAGTCCAAAAGGGGGCCCAAGGGGCAACCGATCGATCCAAGGCCCCGAAGACCCCAGCCAACCCAACGCCCACCAAAGCACTCAGGCACAACCCCGCCACAATCCCCCAAGCCACCGATCGGTTGAGGTGGGTTTGGCCCGCTTGTTGCAAACAGGCCAACACCAAGCCAATGATCAAAACCGCTTCAAACCCCTCGCGCAGGGCGATCGAAAAGGTTGGCAACGCATCCACAAGGTTCATGGCGGGGAAACCCCAATAGCATTAATCGTTCAGCAATCGTTCAGCAATCGTTCGGCGCTCTTCTCCAAGCTAGCGAGGAATGGCGCGATTGGGCAAGACAAGAACAAGATCGGCCGGCTAATTAGTCGGATATGGATTGGTTGATTGCTGGGTTGATTGCTGGGTTAATTGCTTGGCTGATTGCTGGGTTGATTGCTGGGTTAATTGCTTGCTTGATTGACTGAACAATAATCTCGAAAAATATTCTTAAAAATATTCCCCAAAAATATTCCCGCAACATTCCTAAAAAGATACTTAAGCAACTTGCTCAAAAGTCTTCATCACCAGAATCGCGCAAAAAATGGGCGATCAAATCGCTTTCACGACCCGATCGCCCCTCAAAGACAACGAGAAAAATCCCTAACGCAATGGACTAGACCAACTCCCTAGCGTCCTGCCAAACGGGCCAACGCAGCAATTCGGGACTCCGTGGAAGGATGGGTGGAAAACAAGTTGCGCAGCCAGTCTTTGGCGCTGGGGTTAATGATCAGCAAGGGCGAAAAGGCGGGATTGCCCTCCAAACGAGTGGCATCAGCCATCGTTTCCAAGCGCTTCAGGGCCCGAGCCAAGGCCATCGGATCGCCCGTTAACTCTGCGGCTCCCGCATCGGCCGAAAACTCCCGCGTTCGGGAAATGCCCAGTTGAATCACCGTGGCAGCGATCGGGGCCAAAAGCATGGCCAACAACCCTGCAAGCGGATTGCCCCGATCGCGATCGCCCCCAAACCACATGGCCGCCTGCGCCAGGTAAGAAATCGCGCCCGCAATGGTGGCCGCCACCGCCTGAGTCAGGGTGTCGCGGTTGCGGATGTGGCTGAGTTCGTGGGCAATCACCGCCGCCAACTCATCTTCCGGCAGAATTTCCAGAATCCCTTCCGTCACAGCCACCGCCGCATGGTTGGGGTCACGACCGGTGGCAAAGGCATTAGCCATCGGGCTGGGGATGATGTGCAGGGTGGGCACGGGCATTCCCGCGCGATCGCACAGTTGCTCCAGCATGGCGTAAAGGTGGGGCGCTTGCGATCGATTCACGGGCTGGGCCCCATAGGCCGCCAGAGCAATTTTGTCCGAATAGAACCAGGATCCCAGGTTCATCACCGCTGCCAAAACCAGCCCCAGGAAGGCCCCGCGAGCACCTCCAAACAAAAGACCGCTGGCAAAAATCAGCAGGCCGCTCATGCTGGCGAGCAAAACCGTGGTTTTTAGTTGATTCATAGCACCAAACCGAAAGAAGAAATCGGCATCGGTGTTTGGAGTTTGGAAATCCGAAGACCGGCCGTTGCTTCAATTCTAGGAAGGATTTGGGGATGCGCACGCGGTGGGAATTGCCCCGCTGGAGGGTGGTTTTCCGCCATTTCCCCGATCGCCCCCAAAGTTCTAAGCCCAGAATCCTAAACCCAGAATCCTAGGGGCTGAATTACGGTCTAGGAAGCCTTGCGGCGAGTGCTACTCGATCGGGTCGATCGGGTGGTTTCGCCTTCTGGGGCCTTGTCCTCAGTGGTTTTGGCTTTGCGGGTGCGAGTGGTTTTGGGAGCTGCTTCTGCGTCTGCGGTTTTGCCCTTGGTGGTTTTGCTGGTGGTTTTACCCGTCGTCTTGCTAGCGGTCTTGCTAGCGGTTTTCGTGGTTTTACCCGTGGTTTTGCTCGCAGTCTTACGGGCAGTCTTTTTCTTGCTGCCCGCTTTGGCCGCCAACAATTCCAACGCCTCCGCCAAGGTCAGGCTCTCCACGGTTTGCCCTTCTGCCAAGCCCGCATTCACCTTGCCATGTTGGACATAGATGCCATAGGGCCCCTGATACAGGTTCACCGGTTCGTTGTCGTCCGGGTGGGGGCCCAACTCGCGAAGCGGGGTTTTCTGTTTGCGGCTACGGCTGGCCTTCGGTTGGGCCAATAGCTCCAGGGCCCGTTCCAGGGTGATGGTGGTGACATCATCATCGGCCTTGAGCGATCGGTAATCTTGGCCCCCGTCCTTGCCCATGTCGTGAACAATGTAGGGGCCAAAACGCCCAAGGCTGGCTTTGACGGGGCGGCTGGTCTCCGGGTGCTGCCCCAACAAACGCGGCAAAGAGAGCAAACCCAAAGCCAGCTCAAGGGTCAGGTTTTCGGGGGTCACGCCTCGGGGCAAGGAGGTGCGTTTGGGTTTGGGATTTTCGTCAGTCACCTCGCCCAACTGCACGTAGGGCCCATAGGCTCCCGTCAGCACGTAAATGGATTCGCCGGTTTCGGGATGGTTGCCGATCGAGGCGGGGCCTTCGGTCTTTTGGCGAATCAGGGCGGCAATTTGCTCCGCGTCTAGATCAGCCGGGGTCAAATCCTTGGGCAGGGAGGCTTTGATCGTTGCGCCCTGGTCGTCCACGACTTCCACATAGGCTCCGTAACGCCCAATCCGAATATCGGCGTTCAAATCTTCCAAAACGATCGTGCGGGCTTCGGCCGGGTCGATCGCGCTTTCGCGCACCTTCACCTGAGTATCCAGCCCACCATCGCCCAAGTAGAACTGACGCAGATAGGGCAGCCAAGAGGTTTTGCCCGTGGAAATTTCGTCCAAGGTGCGTTCCATTTGGGCCGTGAACCCAAAGTCCACCAGGTCAGGAAAATGATTTTCCAGAAGCCCCGTGACCGCAAAGGCCGTGAAGGTGGGAACCAGGGCATTGCCGAGCTGTTGGGCATAGCCCCGATCGACGATCGTGCCGATGATGCTGGCGTAGGTGCTGGGGCGGCCGATGCCTTCGTTTTCCAGCATTTTCACCAAGGCCGCTTCCGTGTAGCGGGCGGGGGGTTGGGTGTCGTGGCGCAGGGCCTCCAGGTCTTGGCAATTGACCCGATCGCCCTTGGTCAGGGGTGGCAACAGCACTTCCCGATCCTCGATCGCCGCATCGGGATCGTCTGACCCTTCCACATAGGCTCGGAAAAAGCCCGGGAAATCAATCCGCTTGCCGCTGGCCCGAAACTCAGCGTTTTCCACCCGAATTTGGGCTGAAACGAAGGTTTGGCGTGCATCGGCCATTTGGCAGGCCACCGTTCTTTTCCAGATCAAATCGTATAGTTGCAGTTCCCGTCCGCTGAGACCCGTTTGTTGCGGTGTGCGGAACGTGCTGCCGGCCGGGCGAATCGCTTCGTGGGCTTCTTGGGCCCCCTTGGCCTTTGTGGCATATTGACGCGGTTGGGGACTCAGGTAATTCGCGCCGTAGAGTTCCGTCACGCAAGCACGGGCCGCCTCGATCGCCTGTTGAGACAGGTGTACCGAGTCGGTTCGCATATAGGTGATATAGCCCTGCTCGTAGAGACTTTGGGCCGTGCGCATGGTGTCCCGGGCCGAGAGCCGCAGTTTGCGGTTCGCCTCCTGTTGCAAGGTGGAGGTGGTGAAGGGAGGCGATGGCTTGCGGGTGTTGGGTCGCTCCTCAATGTCCGCCACTGTCCAATCGCCCGATCGCAGGCGATCGCGCAGGGTTTGGGCCTGCTCTTCGTTGAGCAAAACAACCTTTTTGCCCGCCGCAATTTGCCCGGTGGCTTCGTCAAAATCCGCCCCCGTGGCCAATTTTTTGCCGTCCAGGGCCACCAACTTGGCTTCAAAGGGGCGATCGTCCAAGCTGGTCAACGCCGCCTTCAAGTCCCAATAGGTTCCGGTTTTGAATGCTCGCCGGGCCCGTTCCCGAATCACCAGCATCCGCACCGCCACGGACTGCACCCGCCCTGCCGACAGGCCCGCCGCGATTTTTTTCCACAGCAAAGGCGACAGGGTGTAACCCACCAAGCGATCAAGAATTCGGCGGGTTTCTTGGGCATGAACGAGGTTATCGTTCACCTGGCGACAGTTTTGAATGGCCGATCGAATGGCCTCTTCCGTAATTTCATGGAAGACCATTCGTTTCACGGGCACTTTCGGTTTCAAAACCTGCAATAAATGCCAGCTAATGCTTTCCCCTTCCCGGTCTTCGTCAGTGGCCAAGACCAATTCATCGGCCAGCTTCAAAGAGTCTTGTAACTCTTTAACGACCTTTTTTTTGTCCTTGGGAATGACGTAAAGGGGTTCAAAGTTCTTTTCAATGTTGACCCCTAATTGGGCCCACTGTTCGCCCTTAACCGCCGCCGGAATCTCACTTGCCGATTGGGGCAAGTCGCGAATATGACCCATCGAAGCCGTTACCTGATAGCCAGACGGCAGAAAGTTACGAATGGTTTTCGCTTTGGTCGGGGACTCGACAATAACAAGGGTTGTCATGGATGGCGGAGGGCTGACCCAGTATTCCTAATATATAGATAGATCGAAACTTGGATAGATGACAGTGCGATCGCGGTCACAGGCTGAGGCGGACGACGCGATCGGGACAAAACGGGCGATCGAAGTGGCTGCAAAGACTAGCCGTAAAGACTAATTGGACAGAGTGGAAGAAATTTCGGGAAATGTCAAGTCGCGATCGCTTCGGTGACAAGATTGGCCGGCTTGGATGCATGGGCGCTGCCATTAACCCGGCTTTTGCCAACAGACGGCCGTTTGCTCCCGATCGACGGTGGATCCCCTGCGGGGCAGGCCGCAACGCCAACCCTGAATCCCTGAATGGTCGTCGCCATCATAGAATGGATCCCTTAGACTTCAGCATTTCAGCAAATTGGGGTGGGATTGCCTCGCCGTTCGCTTCCCGCTCAATTGCGCTCAATTTTCATCACGATCCAAGGGAGAACACCAACCGTGACATCCTTAGCTGCCCCCGCCATTGACATTAACAGTTTGGCTCAGGAATTAGAGAATGAAAGCCCCCAAAAAATTCTCGATCGGGCCCTGAGTTTGTATGACAATCTGGCCATTTCCTTCAGCGGCGCTGAGGATGTGGTTTTGATTGATATGGCCCATCGATTGGGTAAGCCCTTTAAAGTTTTTACCCTGGACACGGGGCGGTTACATGCGGAAACCTATCAACTGCTCGATCGCGTTCGTCAACGCTACAACATCTCGATCGATGTGATGTTTCCCGATGCAGCGGCCGTGGAAGCATTGGTGAACGCCAAGGGGCTATTTAGCTTCTATGAAGATGGCCATAAAGAGTGCTGTGGCATCCGTAAGGTTGCCCCCCTGCGCCGTAAATTAGCCACTCTGGATGCTTGGATTACGGGTCAACGGAAAGATCAAAATCCTGCCACTCGGGATAGTGTCCCGATCGTGCAAGTGGATGGTGGATTTTCCACACCCGACCATCAATTGGTGAAGTTTAATCCGCTGGCTAATTGGTCTTCCAGCGATGTTTGGATGTACATTCGCGCCTACGAAGTGCCCTATAACGCACTTCATGAAAAGGGCTTTATCAGCATTGGTTGTGAACCTTGCACCCGGCCCGTATTACCCAACCAACATGAGCGGGAAGGTCGTTGGTGGTGGGAAGATGCGGGCAAAAAAGAATGCGGTCTCCATGCGGTGAACTTGAACGAGCAAAAGTAGGCTAGTAGCTCCAGCGATCAGCGCAACCAAAACGGATGCAACCATAGATGCAACCATAACAGACAAGGGGCTTAAGCCCCTTGCTCCGTAGCTTAAGCCCCTGATCCAATTGGTTAAGTTTTCGTTGGTTTTCGTCAGTTTGCGTTGGTTGACGTTAATTGGTTGGTGTGAATTAGTTGACGTGAATTAGTTGGCGTTCATTAACCACAATTAACCATGGGTTGCAGGCTAGCTTTTAAAGGCGGCAGCCGGTGCGCCCCAAGTGGGCAACAATTGAGCAGCCCGATCGCGCGAAAACTCAGTGATCGCATCCCAAGCAGTGTCCAACGCCACTTGCATCAGGCGGCTGGGTTCCAAATCATCCTTCACCAAATCCCACAGGCGTTGCAATTCAGCCCCATGGAGGCGATCGTCTTCCACCAGGGCTAGCAACAACCGTTGACGCAGCAATTGCCCCTCTTCGGACATCAAATAGCGCAATCCCAAACCGGCGGTGGGAACCAGGTCAAACCCGGAATCTGAACGGGCGATCGCCAGCATATTTTCCAGGCGCGTCCATTGAAATTTGCCATCTTCAAACAGCACTTCAATCAGACGGCGACGCAGTTGGGGCGATTCCCCCATCAACAACCGTCGCGCCACGTAAGGATAGGCAATTTCCAAAATCTTGAACTGAGGATTCAGACTCAGGGCCAAGCCCTCTTGGGTGACGAGCGATCGAATAATCAAGGCAAATTTGGCCGGCACTCGGAACGGATAGTCATACATCAATTCCGAGAACCGATCGGTGACGGTTTTGAAGTTGAAGCTACCCACATTCCGCCCGATCGCCTCGCCCAAAACCGACTCCAGCGCCGGAATGATGGGACGAATATTCGTATTCGGAGCCAGGAAGCCGAGGCGCACAAAATCCCCCGCCAGTTCCTCATACTTCCGGTTCAACAAATGCACCACCGAATCCACGATCGTTTCCTTGGTGGATTCGTTTAACTGATCCATCATCCCAAAATCAATGTAAGCCATTCGACCATCGCGTAGGGCAAACAGATTTCCCGGGTGGGGATCCGCATGGAAAAAGCCAAATTCTAGGAGCTGTCGCAGACCAGAAGTGACCCCAATTCCGATCAAAGAATCCCGATCGAGACCCGCTTCCCGCACCGAGTCCGTGTTGGTCAGCTTGAGGCCATCAATCCATTCCAACGTCAGCACCCGATGGCTGCTGTAGTCCCAGTAAATGACCGGTACTTTGACCGTGGGATCATCACGGAAATTTTCACCAAATCGCTCGGCGTTGCGCCCTTCGTTTTGGTAATCAATTTCTTCAAAAAGTTTGCTGCCAAATTCATCCACAATCAGGGTCAAATCATGGCCCAAATTGAGCGGCAACCAGGGAGCGGCCCAACTGGCGCACCAGCGAATTAAATACAAATCAAGGGTCAAGGTTGGCAGCAGATTCGGCCGCTGCACTTTCACGGCCACGTCCTCGCCGCTGTAGAGCTTGGCGCGGTAGACCTGTCCCAAGCTGGCCGCCGCGATCGGTTCGGGGGAAATGTCGCGGAAGATGTCCCGCAGGGGGCGATCCAAGTCCGCTTCAATGATGCTGAAAGCCAGTTCCGTCGAAAACGGCGGGAGCTGATCCTGCAGTTTCTCAAGTTCCGCCAAATAATCCACCCGCACCAGATCGGGCCGAGTGGACAGGGCTTGCCCAACTTTGATGAACGTGGGGCCCAAGTGGATCAAAATTTGACGCAGTTGCTCGGCTCGCTGGCCCACTTGGTCAGACCGCTCGCCCCACAATTGATCGCTCAACCAGCCAAACACGAATGCAGCACTGAACCAAGCAATTTGCAACAGTCGCAAGATGCCAATCCAAGGTCGCCGGCCGTAAAATCGGGCAATTTCCTTGGGATCGTAGCGACGGGCGCGATTGCTGGTTGTGCCAGCGCGCAAATCTTCCAAAAGAACCGAAGTGGCGTTCACGCTAGCAGCCTCAACCAACCTAAAGCCGGTATTTATTTTAGCTGTAGCACCCGTATAGGAAACTACAAAAATCGAAAAACAATCAAAGCTTTTCGTTACAACCAGCTTGGGGGGTCGTCAAATCGCCTGAAACCCTGATGCTGCCGTTGCCGGATCGCAGGAAGCAAGGGAATGCAGCCCTTGGTTACAACCAGCCGATCGCATTGCCCCGCTCGATCGCCCTTATTTGATCGCCCCCGATCGCCCGTGGAATTGGTGTTCCACTGGAGCGGCTCTGGGAATGATTACGCCCGATTGATCGAAAAATCGGGTGTTTCAGCTCCTGCACCGCTGCTCGATCGCGGCTGATGCGCGAGCATTGGCAAACAAGTTCCCAATGGAAGTTCAGAAAATGTTCAAAAAATTTTGCCAAATGACTTGAGCAATTGCGGTCACCATGCTAATCTTTGATTCTGCAAAGGCGGAAACGCACTGAGCGCGGGCGATTAGCACAGTGGTAGCGCACTTCCTTCACACGGAAGGGGTCACTGGTTCAAATCCAGTATCGCCCATCTAAACAGGTTCAACACAAGCTCAACGGGGCTTGATGAGCCAATTCACCAATCCAATTGAGAGTTTCGATCGAGGCTGTCGAGGACAAACCGCGGAACTCAGGGTTGATCAGCCAAGTATCCGGTAACTGGGCCCAGATCCAGGATCGGTGAAAATGCGGTCACGAAGGCCGCTCGCTGGGTGCAGAACTCGCCTCGCCCTCAATAGGCCGCTTGCATCAATCCAGACCCTCGCCCTAAATCCCTCTCCCGACTTGGGAGAGGGACTTGAAAATCAACAACGAAATCGCCGTTATTCCTGATTTCTGGTTCCCCTTCGCCCGCCTTGGGAGAAGGGGTTGGGGGATGAGGGCTGTTAGCTGATTCGCGCAAGAAGTCTAATCAGCAATCAGATCGCAGCGACTGATCGTTAGGTGATCACCGTGGGGCGATCGCGCCCGGTCAGGGACTTAATTTGGGCCACTTCCTCCGCGATCGCGATCAAATCCCCGAGGGCCACTTGGGTGTCTTGATCATGCTTGGCGGAATCGGGTTCGTAGCTTTCCAAATACAACCGCAGCGTGGCTCCTTGGGTTCCTGTGCCCGACAGGCGGAACACAATCCGGGAGCCATCCGTGAACCCGATCCGAATCCCTTGTTTTTGGCTGAGGCTGCCATCCACAGGATCGGTGTAGGCAAAATCATCGGCGTAGTCCACCTCGTAGGAGCCGAATTTCTGGCCCTTCAGGTCGCCCAGCTTGGCCCGCAGGTTATCGACCAGGGTATTAGCCCGATCGCTCTCCACCTCTTCATAGTCATGGCGGGAGTAGTAGTTGCGGCCGTAGGTTTGCCAATGTTCCCGCACGATCGCCTCCACAGACTGACCCCGCACCGCCAGCAAGTTCAGCCAGAACAGCACCGCCCAAAGACCGTCTTTTTCGCGCACATGGTTCGACCCCGTGCCGAAGCTTTCTTCACCGCAGAGGGTGGCCTTGCCCGCATCCAGCAAATTACCGAAGAACTTCCAGCCGGTGGGGGTTTCATAGCAATCAATGCCCAGCTTGGCCGCCACCCGATCGACTGCGGCGCTGGTGGGCATCGATCGCGCCACACCGGCCAAACCTTCGCGATAACCCGGGATGAGGGTGGCGTTGGCGGCCAACACGGCCAAGCTGTCGCTGGGGGTGACGAAGAAGTTACGCCCCAAAATCATGTTGCGATCACCGTCCCCATCGGAAGCGGCCCCAAAGTCCGGCGCACCGTCGCCAAATAGAATTTCCACCAAGTCATGGGCATAAACCAGGTTGGGATCCGGATGCCCCCCGCCAAAGTCCTCCAGGGGCACACCGTTCATCACCGTGCCGGCCGGCGCACCCAACAGCCCTTGCAAAATTACCTGGGCATAGGGGCCAGTCACGGCGTGCATGGAATCCACACAGGCGCGGCCGGTTTTGAACCAATCCCGCAGGCGATCGAAGTCAAATAACGACTGCATCAGAGCCGCGTAGTCGCTGACGGAATCGATCACCTCAACGGTCATGTCGCCCAGTTGGCTCGTGCCGGGGCGATCGAGATCCAAATCCGTCGCCTCCAGAATTCGATAGCCATCCAGGGTTTTGGTGCGGTGATAAATCGCATCCGTCACCTTTTCGGGAGCCGGGCCGCCGTTGGCCGTGTTGAACTTGATGCCAAAGTCCGCATCGGGGCCGCCGGGATTGTGGCTGGCCGAGAGGATGATGCCGCCAAAGGCTTCGTTTTTGCGGATCACGCAGGAGGCCGCCGGAGTGGACAAAATTCCCCCCTGACCCACCAACACGCGCCCCACCCCATTGGCCGCGGCCATTTTCAAGATTGTTTGGATTGCGGTGCGGTTGTAGTAGCGCCCATCGCCACCCAGGACTAGGGTTTGGCCGGCAAAATTTTCGAGGCTGTCAAAGATGGATTGAACAAAGTTTTCTAAATAATGCCGCTGCTGAAAAACGGGCACGCGCTTCCGCAGGCCGGAAGTGCCGGGCTTTTGATCTAAAAAAGGCTGACTGGCGACGTGGTGAATATTCATAGGGTAATAGGGCGAAATTTTATGGGGTCATGGGGGCGATCGCCTCTGCTGGGAACCCGCACTAGCAGAAACCAAAAGACCAGTCCTATTTCTTCAGCAACCGCACATCAATCACGCTGGCATTGAAGTTATAGGCCTTTCCTTCTAATTCCACGGGAATGCCAATTTTGAGCTTGTTATTCCCCAGAACGGGCCCATTTTCAGTCATGGTGGCCTCGCCGCTGAGGGTCAAATACAGGTCACTGTTATATAAATCAGGGCGGGGATCCGGCAGGGCCTTCACCGTGCCATCCGGTTGAGGAACCAGGGTGGTGCGGGTGAGGGTTTGCACCGATTTCACGGTGATGCTGCCGTAGGGTTGGTTCCGAATAATCACGTTGGTTTTGCCGGAACTGGTCATTTCTTGGATCACAGTTTGCGGATCCCGAATGGAAAGACCCCGAGCCACCGCGTCAATTTCAACCATTTGTTTTACTGCGCCCACTTGGGCCACGGAGCCGCCGGTTCCGGGCACCAAGAAGATCCCAACCAGCACAAGCAGGATAACCAGGCCTGCACCGAGGTCTAAAATGCTGAGTTTGCCAAGGAGGCGACCCTGTGAGTCGAGCAGTTTCATGGCGGTATGCCGAAGGTGTACGAAAGGGGCGAGGGTTGTGCAGCCCAAGACCAACCCCTAGATCCCAGATTCAAAATCCAAGATCCAAGGGGAAATGAGATCCAAGAACCTGCGCGGTCTAGATAACCTAGAAAGCCTAGACAGCAGTAAGGTTATCAGGTCGCACGGGAGCATGAAAACCTTGTCTCTTTAGAGCAAGGATAAAAGGCGACAGGGGTACTTTAGCGCTCGTCATTCTTATGCCAAGTAGGTCAGCATAAGCTATAATGCAAATATGCTAATTCTTGAGTTCAAAGTCTACGGAAAGCCTGCTCAGTTCAGCGCGATTGATGAGGCGTTGAGGACTGCCAAGTTTATCCAAAACAAGTGCTTACGCTATTGGATGGATAATAAAGGCTTGTCTAAATATGACCTCAACAAGTACTGTGCGGTGCTGGCAAAAGAATTTCCGTTTGCCAATGAACTCAACTCAATGGCTCGTCAAGCATCGGCAGAACGCACTTGGTCTGCGATCTCGCGGTTTTATGAGAACTGCAAAAAGCAGATCCCAGGCAAGAAAGGCTTTCCGCAATTTAAGAAAGACGTTCGCTCAGTGGAATACAAAACGACTGGGTGGAAACTAGCGGAGGATCGTAAATCAATCACGTTCACTGATGGTAAGCAGATTGGCAGATTGAAACTGAAGGGAACTCGTGATTTGCATTTTTACCAACCTAACCAAATCAAGCGGGTCAGACTGGTAAAACGCGCAGATGGGTACTATGTTCAATTTGCCGTATCTGTTGAACGCTTTGAAGTAGTCCAGCCTTCTGGTAAGGCGATTGGGTTAGATGTAGGACTCAACGATTTCTACGTCACTCAGGATGGCGACAGAGCAGAAAATCCGCGCTTTCTTCGCAGGGGAGAGCAACGGATCAAGCAGGCTCAAAGGAGGGTTAGCAGAAAGGTTAAAGGGTCAAGCAATCGTCGCAAGGCAAGGGTAATTTTAGGCAAGCGCCATCTCAAGATAAGTAGGCAGCGTAAAGACCATGCTGTGAAATTGGCACGGTGCGTAGTTCAGTCTAACGACTTGATCGTCTACGAAGATTTGAGAATCAAAAACATGGTGCAGAATCACTGCCTTGCCAAGTCGATTAACGATGCATCCTGGTATCAGTTCAGAGTGTGGCTGGAATACTTTGGCAAAGTGTTTGGCAAAATTACCGTTGCCGTCCTGCCTCACTACACAAGCCAGGAATGCTCTAGCTGTGGCGCGATTGTCAAGAAAGGGCTGTCAACAAGGACGCATATTTGTCGGTGCGGAGCTGTCCTGAATCGTGACCACAATGCAGCTAGAAATATCCTCAGTCGGGGATTGGCTACGGTAGGGCATACCGGAAGCTACGGTCTTGAACCGTGCAACGCTTGGGGAGAGGATGCCTCTACTTTGGTTGGGGAAACCCTGCCAAGGCAAGCAACCTCGTAGAATCAAGAATCCCTGTCTCTTTAGGGCGGGGAGTGTCAACACGCGGATCATGCGCGGTTGGATAGGGGTTTGATCTTGGGGATGGATTTCACGAATCGCAATACGTTGTGGGCTTCGGTGTTGGCGGAAACGCTGGTGCGGGTGGGGGTGACGGAGGTGGTGATTTGCCCAGGCTCCCGATCGACCCCGTTAACGATCGCCCTGGCCAGCCATCCGCGAATGACGGCGATTCCGATTTTGGATGAGCGATCGGGGGCGTTTTGGGCCCTGGGGGCGGCCCGGCGATCGCACCGGCCGGTGGCGGTGGTTTGCACATCGGGCACGGCGGGAGCCAACTTTTTCCCGGCGGTGATTGAGGCTCGCGAAAGTGGTGTGCCCCTGTTGTTGCTCACGGCCGATCGCCCACCAGAGTTGCGCGACTGTGCGGCGGGCCAGGCGATCGATCAGCTCAAGCTCTTTGGGATTTATCCCGTTTGGCAAGCAGAATTGGCCCTGCCGGAACCTCGGCTAGACCTGTTGGCTTATTTGCGCCAAACCCTGGCCCAGGCGGCCCAACGGGCGATCGCCGCCCCGGGCCCCGTGCATCTGAATGTTCCCTTGCGGGATCCGTTGCCCCCTTTGCCGGAACCGGCCGTGGCCGATGCCCTGGCCCAGCTACGGGCCAATTGGCATGATCAGGAATTCTTTGGGCATTTGCAGCCGGTGCGCCGACCGATTACCTTTTCTCGGTTGCCCTGGCAGGAGTTTTGGCAAGGGGCCCGCCAAACGGAACGGGGGCTGATTGTGGCGGGGCCGGCCCAACCGGCGGATCCGGCGGCCTATTGTGCAGCGGTGGGCCGCTTGGCGCGATCGCTCGGTTGGCCCGTGTTGGCGGAGGGCCTCTCGCCGTTGCGGAATTTTGGGGCTCTGAATCAGCACTTGGTGGCCCACTACGACTTGATGTTGCGCAATCCCCACCAGCGGGAACAACTGCGACCCACCATGGTGCTGCGGCTGGGGGGCTTACCAATCAGCAAGACCCTGCGCCTGTGGTTAATGGAAACCGACGCGCCCCAATGGGTTCTAGATCCGGGCGATCGCAACTTGGATCCCCTCCATGGCCGCACACGATCGATCCAGGGGGCGATCGAACTCTGGGAAACCCCGGAACCGGCCTTGCCCCCCTCCGATTATTTGCAAACTTGGCTAGCGGGCGATCGAGCCATGGAAATCACCGTGAAACAGGCCCTGGCGGAACAGCCCCAACGTCTGGAAAGCAAAATCGCCTGGTTGTTGCCGCAAACACTGCCCGATCGCACCCCCATCTTCATTTGCAACAGTATGCCCGTGCGGGATGTGGAATATTTTTGGGGCATTAACAACCGGGAAATTCAGCCCTTTTTTAATCGGGGAGCCAACGGCATCGATGGCAGCCTTTCCACCGCGATCGGCCTTGCCCAACACCATCAACCGGCCGTGATGCTCACCGGAGATTTGGCCCTGTTGCACGACACCAACGGCTTCTTAGCCCGTCGCCACTTCCAAGGCAGCCTCACCATTTTGCTGATTAACAACAACGGCGGCGGCATCTTTGAAATGCTGCCCGTTTCGCAGTTTGAACCCCCTTTTGAGGAGTTTTTTGCCACACCGCAATCGGTCAACTTTGCCAGCCTCTGCGAGAGCTATGGCATTGAATATCGGCAAATTACCCAATGGCAGCAGTTTTGCGACTCCTTGAGCCAACTGCCCGCCCAAGGCATTCGCGTGCTGGAATTTTTGTGCGATCGCAAGCGGGATGCCCAGTGGCGGCAATCTTTTTTCCGGCAGTTGGCTGTTTAGGGCCGTGGGGGCGGGGTCTTCCCCATGTGCTTCAACTGAACGGTTAGCTTGTTCAAAATTATCCCAACCAACGTTGATCGAAACCCGTCAACCCTGTAGGGGCGTACGGCCGTACGCCCCTACCCGGATTTTCTCGGTCTGAGGTTGAAGCCCATGGGTCTCCCTGCCCAGTTCCCCTAGAGCGAAACCTGCGGCAAGCCCATGCTGTAATTCACCGCGCGGGTTTCCAAGTTGTAGGCGATCGTGCCATTTTGCAACAGCGATCGCACAAAATGCTCCAAATCTGACCCAATCCGCCGCAGGGTATATTCTGTCAAATCTTGACCCGCCGACTGGGCCACCAACTCTTCAAACTTGCGGTAGACCTGCTGGAGCGCCTCCGGACTCCACAAAAACTCATTATCAGGATCAATATCAATCGTGAGCTTCGTTTCGCTGGGCACAATGTCATCATTGACCAACTCGGCAGCGAAGATGCGGATATGGCGGGTGGTGGACTTTAGTAGCATCGGCTCTGGTTTTGAACGCGGCGGTTGAGAAGGGATCTGGGCATGGACAGCCAAGGCCCGATCGCCAGACTCCCCAATTCCAAACTCCCCAATTATTGTAGGAGCTTGCCCAATGCGTTCTACCCCTTCCTAAGGGCCACGAATTCTAATTGATGCTGAAACTCTTTTTTATCCGTCATACGGAGTCGATCGGGAATGCAGCGGGGCGGATGATGGGGCGAGCCGACGACCCCTTGACCGATCGGGGCCAAACCCAAGCGCGATCGCTCGGCCGGGCCCTGGCCCAACAGGGGGCCCATCCCCAAACCATTTACAGCAGCCCCCAACAACGGGCCCAAGAAACCGCCCAACTGGCGCGATCGGCCGCCATGGCCCACCCAGCCACGGGCGATCGACCCCGACCGCCGATCATCACCGACACCCACCTTTGCGAATTTGACAACGGTATTTTTCAGGGGCTGACCTGGAGCGAAGCCAGGCAACAATATCCCGAACTTTGCCAAAAACTGGAAAATTCCTGGGAATGGATCCCAATTCCGCAATCAGAAACCCTAGAAGCCGGGCGATCGCGCGCACAGATCTTTTTACAAGGTCTAATTAGCCAATTTATTGACACAAACCCCACCGAAACAGAGCCACAAAATCCCGATCCCTGCCTTTGGATCATCACCCATCACTGGATCTTGCAACACCTAATCTCAGAGATCCTCGGCTCCCCAAGAACATGGCAAATTTCCATCCCCCACGGAGCAGTTTTTGAGCTGTGGCTCGATCAAACCCGCTGGCAAACTACCCAGGAACTCGCCATGGGTTTAGACGATCAACAGCGGTTGAACCATGTTTTTTGGCAAATTCACCGCTTCAATCAACTATTGGAGAACAGAGACTGATCAACTTCCTGGGAAATTTTGTGAAAATAGACTGAATGTTCATTTTTCGAGCTAAATTTTCCATGTGTGTTAGTCAGTCCGCGCAAATCTGCCCCGCCTGATCGATGTTGTGATACATCATGACGATCTATCCTGGTTCATTCGTGCTAGATCGTCCTGATGCACACTGAATTTCCCCTTGGGATATCGATTCCCGATCGATCCCCTACCCTGATTAACTGGGGCTAATCCTCCTAATAGGAGATTTAGACCCATTCATTCTGGGTTGGTTCATTGAGATAGCACTCAGATAACACTCAGTAGGTATAACCGCTCATACGGTTGCTGCCTGGGATAGTCATGCTGTGCTCAACAACGGCGATCAACCAGGTCATAACCTGCCTAATTGGGCTGGGATCGATTCTGTCCCGGAGTGACTAATCATTATCTACCAACCACTCAATCAACCTTCACGGGTTTTCTCTTTGAGGAATTTGTCGATGGACATTCAACTAATCAATGTTGGTTTCGGTAATATTGTGGCGGCCAACCGAATCATTGCCATTGTCAGCCCTGACTCGGCTCCGATTCGTCGCCTAGTTACTGATGCAAAAGATCGTGGTCAACTCATTGATGCCACCTATGGTCGCCGTACGAGAGCTGTGATTATTTCGGATTCGGGCCATGTAGTGTTGTCTGCAATTCAACCCGAAACCGTTGCCAATCGCTTGGTGGTTGGCAAGGAACCCAAAGGGGACTGATCTTTCCGATCGCCGCCAGCATCCACCCGATCGCATGGATCATTCGATGGGAATTGGTTAACGGCTCTAGGAATCCGTCAAGTCTTTGGGAAATTCTGAGTCGCTTTCGCTCTCAGCTTTTTGGCTTCATTTCATGGTGTGTTTGCTCAAGAAATCTTATCTAGGGAGTTTTAGGGCAAACAGGCATCACAATTCGTTCATGACTTGTTCATAAGGAGTTGTCGATCGATTAGGGGGGGGACGTTCTAGCTCGCGATCGCTAGATCAATTGGGTAATTGAGGAAGCTGTTGAGTTTCCGGGTTGGCATGGGTCAACCGTTGCCGGTCACGAGCTAGAACGCCATTAAATCGTTCACCAATCACGTCTAGCCGTTTATGCCTCGGGGTTGCTGAGAAGAGTTGGTACGCCAATCACAGATGCCATGAAGCAATTAATGCCATGAAGCAGTTATTAGGTGGGCAGTGCCCACCCTACTGTGCTTATCCCGAATTCACGTTCAGCGAGGTAAGGGCTGTAATTCATAACCAGTAACTAGGGCGATCGAGCCAGTTCGCGCAAAATTCCCAGCAGCGCCGCTTGGTTAAATGCATCCTTGGTTAGGTAGGCATTGGCTCCGGCTTCCGCGCCCCGTCGTTTGTCTGCGTCGGAATTCAGGGAGGATACGAGCACGATCGGGAGGTCGTCGTATTCGGGCATTTGACGAATTCGCGCCGTTAGCCCCAACCCATCCAAACGAGGCATTTGAATATCGGAGACGATCGCGTCGAAAGTGCGCGATCGCAGCTTGTGCAGTGCATCCATCCCATCGGTGGCGGTCACCACGTCGTAGCCAGCGGTTTCCAAAATTCGCTTTTCTTGGGTACGGGTGGCGATCGAGTCTTCCACCAACAAAATCGCTGGCGGCCGGGCCATGCTCAGGGAATCGGCCGTGCTCAGGCTGCTGTTGCGGCTGGTGCGGCCGCCCAAGGTGGCAAACAAGTCCGGCGGGTGCAACACGGGGCACACGTCTCCATTGCCCAAAATCGTCACCCCAGACACATTCCGCACGCGCACCAGTAGTTTGCTCTGGGGCTTGAGCATAATTTCTTGCACATCAATCAGCCGATCGACAAACACGGCCAGGCGATCGCGCCCCATCACTAACACCACACAGGCATGGGGAATGACATCGACCCGATCGGGCGCGGGCCCCGGCGGCAATCCCGGCAACTCCAGCAAATCCCCCAGGTCAGTGGCGGAAACCGGTTCCCCTTCCAGCAAAATGACGGGGCGACCTTCCAAGGCAGTGATTTGACTGACCGGCACAAGGCGCGTTTCGTGAACATATTCCAAAGGAATGGCCAAGGTGCGATCGCGCGTCATCACCAACAGGGCTTGGGTGGCCGCCAGGGTTGTCCCCACCGTGAGGGTGATGGTGCAACCCTGACCCGGCTTGGACTGCACGATCACCCGACCCTTCAGCCGTTCTGCACAAACCCGCACCGCATCAAGGCCAACCCCTCGTCCCGATAGCTCGGTGGCTTCCAGTCGGGTGGAAAATCCTGGCAACAAAATCAGCTCAAAAATCTGTTCATCCTGCCAGTGGGCGAGTTCTTCGGCACTGTAAAGCTGCTGGCGAACGGCGGTGGCGATAATTGCCTGACGATCCAAGCCGCGGCCGTCATCGCTGAGGGAAATCAAGACCCGATCGCCCTGTTGAGCACCCCGCAACCGCAAGGTGGCACAGGCGGGTTTACCGGCTGCTTGACGTTCAGCCGCCGACTCAATGCCGTGGTCGATCGCATTGCGCACCAGGTGCAATAGGGGATCTCGCAGCGCCTCAATCACCTGCTTGTCGGCGGTGGTTTCGCCCCCTTCCACCACCAGGGTGATGGCTTTGCCCTGCTGCTGGGCCAAGTCACGCACCATGCGCGGAAAATGTTGAAACACCGTGGCCAAGGGCAACAACCGCAGGGAACGGGTGCGATCTTTCAGGTCATCGGTGATCGCCTCCAGGCGGTGGTTGGCGTTTTGGACTCGTTCCCGCAAGCCATAGAGGGCCTGTTGAAATTCTTCGTGCAGTTGATGCCGTTGCTGATCGCTACGACGACGATCGGTGGCTAGGGTGTGATCACTAATCCGCTGCTGCCCCCGATCGAGCAAGCGCAATTCTTCCCACAGCCGCACCAACCCATCGAGCAAGGCCGACTGGTGGGATAGTCGTCGCTCAATGGCCGCCAACTCACCCACCCGATCGACCAGGCCATCTAAATGGCGGGTGGCAACGCGGATCGTGTCGATGTGGTATGGCTCGGCGCTGGGGGGCGTGATGGGATTAACTGAATGGATTGAATGAACTGGACTGGTTGGCCGATCGAGAGATCGAGCCGGTGGGGGCGATGTGGTGGCTGGGGAAGTGGGGACTGAAGAAGCGGGGCGATCGGCTCCAAGCGCTGGAACCGAATTAGAAACTGCTGGCGGTGTTGTTGAGGGGGTTACTTCCGGTTCGCTGGGCTGTTCTGGAATTAAGTCTGAAATTAATTGGGGGTCTGGAATTGACTCTGGAATTGGCTCTGGAATTAATTGGGGATCTGGAATTAGTTCTGAGTTTCCTTCAAGACTCGCTGGGGCCGTTTGGGCGATCGGGAGCGGACTGGGTTCCAGCGGCATCAACTCCGACTCAGCCACCCCACTACTGGCCTGCATGAGCCGAGCCAACACCCGCACCGGATCGATCGCAGAAGGCAGCTCACTTGGCAGATCCTCCGTGGCCTCCTGTACCAACTGCTTGACCGCATCCAGAGTGTTATAGAGCGTTTCCGCCAGCAGCGGCGTGAGGCTGATTTCCTGACTCTGCAACTGCTTCAGCACATGCTCCACCTGATGAACCAGTTTTTCCACATGGTTCACCCCCAACATTCGCGAGTCTCCCTTCAGGGTGTGGGCCGCCCGCAACAGTTCCGCAAAGTCATCGCGATCGCTGGGATTTTGTTCAAACCGCAGCAGTCCCGTTTCCAGGGTTTGCAAGTGCTCGCCACTGGACAAGCGATAGAGTTCCCGCAGATCCCGATCGTCAATGATTGCCATCAGCCGTTCCCCATCCGGAATCTAAACCATCTCTTGCAGGTCGCGGGCCGCCTCTTCCAAGCGTCGAGTGCCGATGCGGGTTTGGGCAATGCCTTCGGCGGTTTGCTTGGCCCCTTGGTTCAAGGCATTCATGGCCTGCACCACTTGATCAACGGCGATCGCCTGCTGACGAATATTCAGCGAAATTTGTTGGTTACTCACCACCACCATATCGATCGCCCGGGCCACCTCGTCAAAGGCCCCCGCCGTTTGCTGGCTGGCCGTTAAGCCCGTTTCCACGCGCTTGCTGCCCTCTTCTGTGGCCATGACTGTGGTGTCAATCGCCCCTTGAATTTCTGTCACCAACCCATCAATCTTTTGGGCCGATTCCTTGCTGCGATCGGCCAGCTTGCGAATTTCCGCCGCCACCACCGAAAAACCCTTGCCATGTTCCCCGGCCCGCACGGCCTCCACCGCCGCATTCAGGGCCAACATATTGGTTTGATTGGCCACATCCGTCACCAACTGCGTAATGCTGCCAATTTGGGCCGCCTGGCTGCTCAGTTGGGAAATTTGTTGGGCGATCGCATTCATTTGCATTCGCATTTCCGTCATGCTCTCCAGGGTTTGGCCCACCGTGCGGTTGCCATCCTCCACCAAATGCAAAACCCGCTGGGAAGCCGCCGCCGCCGATTCCGCCTGTTCCGCCGACTGCCGAGATGAAGCACTCAGCTCATCCATCGTGGCCGTGGTTTCATTCACCGAAGCGGCTTGGGCGCTGGAAGTGCGTTCCTGCTGTTCCACCGTGGCCGCAATTTCACTGGATGAAGCTGCCAGGCTGCTGCTGACTTCAAACATTTGCCGACTCACCGCCACCACGATCCAAATCCCCAACACCGTGGATCCCAAAACCGCCAGCCCCGTGGTCAACAGGGAAATATTCGACAGGGCCGTCAGGGCATCGTTTTGATCCTTCAGGGTTTTGTCCACCAATTCCGATTGCCGACTGCGCAGAATTTCCACCAACCGTTCAACACTTTGAATGGCTTGGCGACCCCCATCCCGCTTCCATTCCGCGATCGCCCCGGCCGGATTTTGACGAGCAATGGTCAATAGTTTTTCGTTGATGGAAATTAATTGCGCCAAATCCTGTTTCAGTTCGCCCAGGGTTTCCCGCTGCCGAGCATCCACAACGATCGCTTCCAAATCGGTCATGGCTTTGTCAGCGTTTCGACGCGCCTGCTCAAAGGAAGTAATGGAAACGGGATTTTGATCGAGCAAGTATCCTCGGGTAGACCGGGAAACCGTTTGGGCATTGAACCCCAACAGACCGATTTTTTCTTCCACTTGCGTGACTCGGTTAAAAGTCGCCTGTTGCTCTCGAACGGATTGCACATTATTCAAAACCACGGTGGTGGCAATGATCGACAGGGCGATCGGCATGGCATATCCCAAGGAAATTTGATACCGCAGTCGCCAGTGGCTATCGTTTTTGAGGGGGGAATTCATGGTTTTGTCCTGCAAAGTTGGGGGAAATAAAGTTGGGGGAAATTCGGAAGCTTGGGGGCCGATCGCCCCGTGGGCCTCAAGACCTGCCTAGAGACTTTCGTTAACCACCAAGCTCGGATCGCGCAACAGGGTGGCCACATCCAGCCAACTAGTGGCTTGGCCCCCATCCACATGGATGCCCCGAATGTAGGCGCTTTCTCGGTTGACGATTGCTGAATCTAGGGAGCCGTTGACGGGAGCCAGTTGCTCAGCGGTGCTGGCGTTAAAGGGAACGGGGGCTAAACGCTGGGTGCTGACCCATTGGGTTTCGATCGCCCGATCGATCGCCAAGCCCACCGTTAAGTCCTCCACCTGCACGATCGCCACCAGCGATCGGGTGACGGCGGGCCGGCGCTCTTGGCCTAGCCAGGGGCTGATATCAATGGCCGTCACAATCTCGCCCCGCAGATTCGCATTCCCCAGCACATGGCTGGGACAACAAGGCAGGGGCACAATCACCGGCAACTCTGCCAACTCCCGCACGGCCGCCGCATCAATGCCAAAGCGTTCGCCACCAATTTCCACCACGATCCAGGGTTGCCCCCCTTGGTCACTGTCGGCGCGATCGGCCTCCGCCAGTTCCACCGCCCGCGCCCGCAACAGGGCCTGATCCATCGCGGAAAGGGTTTGCCAGCGATCGGTGGCAGAATCCAGGGGCGATTGGTGCCATTCGGGCCGTTGCAACACCGTGAACAGATTTTCACTGTTGATCAGGGCGATGGGCTGACCGGCCAAAAGCACCACATCCCGCACAATCTCGCGGGCCTGGGCTGACAGTTCCGCCACCAACAGGCTGGGGTCTGGATCCAGCATCACCCCTTGCAGATCCACCGCCTCATTCACAATCAGCCCCAAGCTCACCCCCTGGGGCGATCGCAACACCACAATTGCATCGGAGAGGCCATAGGGCGATCGAGCCAGGCCCAAGCAATCTGCCAAATCCACCACCGGCAATAGTTTTCCCCGCCGGTCGATCGCTCCCAAATAGCCAGCTCCCAACCCCGCGATCGGCTTCAGCTCCACCAAGGGCAAAGTTTCCTCCACCCACTGGGCTTCCAAACCGCACAGGGTTCGCATCACATCCACAATCAAATAGCTTTGTTCAGTCGCCACAAACCCTTCACCGCCCCCTTCACCGCCCATTTTGCTGAACCAGCTAGCCCCGCTCGATCGCCCCGAGCATCACGCTAGCGATCGCCCCCAAGAGATCGCACCAGAAATCAACCTCAGACTCGCCACAATACTAGGGTGAGTTTGAAGTCTCGAAAGCTCAAAGTTACCGGGCAAAATATGCGGCTTTTTGCCATATTTTTCTTTTCGAGGATGTTTGAAAAGTATTTTTTGGCCCGGGCCGAGCACCAACAATCGTGGGGAGCAAGGGGCTTAAGCCCCTTGTCTGCGTCGATTACTGAAGCGTACAGAGTAGCAACTTTAGCTTTTCAAACAACCGCTTAGAAATCTGTTGCAATCCCTGGTTTTTGGGGATCACACAGATTTGACAAAAACCTTTTGCGCTTTTACCTTTCGCTTTTTACCTTGGATTCCTGAGTCACGGGGACTCTGCCATGGCTTTTTGTTCGATCGTTGCCCTGACGAACTAACTTGAGTTTACTTTCGATTTTTCCGATCTTTGGGATTTTTGGCGTTTTCTTTATGTTTTTGTGTGAAATCTATATTTTTTTGCCCAATCAATAGCCAATGGCTAACAGATTGCCAGTTCATTGACCACTAATTGATCGCCAATGGATCACTCATTGACCACTGATCGACAACCAATTGACAACCAATTGACAACCAACGGATCGCCCGTCAATGAAAAATCAATCAAAACCCAGAACATCCCACGGGAAGCACTAATGAGTTCAGTTAGCACCGATCGCGGCCAGATGTTCCTTGAGGCGATCGCTCAACTCCCCCGCCGTTAAATGGTGATGGTCAAACACCGGCCAATGGGGGGCAAAATCCTGCAATAGTTCCAACGCCGAAGCATAAAGACGACGCGCCGCCGTGGCATCCCCAATTCGTTCATATAAGCTGGCTAATTCCAGTCGGGGAGGCAGGGCATGGCGATCCAAATATACCGCCCGCCGCAGAAATTGCTTGGCTTGATCGAGCTGGTTTTGTTCCTCCCAAATACGCGCCAACAGACAGCAAATTTCCGTTGACTCCGGCTCAATTTCCAAGGCTTGTTGACAATATTGGTTGGCTTCTTGGCTGGCTCCCCAATTGGCGTGCAGGCAAGCGAGTGCATAGAGTGTGGCGCTGCTGTTGGGATAGTGCTTTAGCAGTTGCAACAATTTTTGCTTGATTCGATTATGTAACTGTTCTGTTTGATTTTTGGGAACAGCATAGGGTGTGGAAAGGGGCTTAACCACCGGCACTTTGGGGGACGACGGCTGAAGGGAATGGGGGGATGAGTCGGTGGGACGAGGATTGCTCGATCGGGAATTATTTAAATGGTTGGAATTAGTTAAGTCATTTAAATGATCCGATCGCGAATAATTGGGCCGTTCCTGATGATTGGCGATCGCCGTTTCAATCGCGATCGCTTGGGCATCAGCATTAATCAGCGGAGCCGGATGAAGCGTTTCCATCCCATTTTTCAGCCCCGCCGTGTTTTCTAAGGGATTCCCCAAGGGATTTTCTAAATTGCTGGCAGCGGCGTAAGGTTGGGTTAAACCATTGATTGGAGGCAAAGGGGTGGCGGTTGCTTGTCCCGATCGCCGACGATAGATCACCGATTCTGGATAAATTTGAGTTGCAAAGGATTGCAGCGGTTGATGGCACAATTCCGCATGGCCCGTGAGCAAATATCCTCCAGGAGCAAGGGCCTTGGCAAACAGATCAACGGTTCGCGTAATCGACTCCGTGGCAAAGTAGATAAAAACATTTCGACAAAGAATTAGATCAAATTTGCCAACATCAGTTAAAGGCAACTCATCATTCACCAAATTGAAGTTTTGAAAGGTCACCAATCGCTGAATCGCCGGGTCAATTTGCCAGCCATCCGCCAGGGGCCGAAAATAGGTTTGCCAAGTGGTGGAATCAATGGCTCGGAATGACCACGATCGAAAACGACCCGATCGGGCCCGATCGAGTGCTTCTTCATTAATATCCGTGGCAAAAATGCGAATTTGCCAATTTTCATGGGCCGGCAACATGCCCTGCAAAGCAATTGCCAAGGAATAGGGTTCTTCGCCCCCAGCGCAAGCCGCACTCCACAAACAAAGCCGCCGACTTCCTTGCCGACTCAGAATTAGCTCTGGCAAAATCTGCCGTTGCAAGAGCGAAAACTGTCCCCGATCGCGGAAAAAATAGCTTTCCGTATTGGTGATGACATTAATTAAGGGTTGCCAAGCCTGTTGGCCATAGGGACTTCGATCCAACAGTAGTTGACGATAGGTAGCCCAGGTTTGGGGGCTGCCCGCTCGCCAACGATTATGCAAAAACTGGGTCAAATCTTCGAGATCGCTAGCCCGCAGCCGAAGGCCATAGCGATCGTAGATGATGGGAACCAGTTCATGGAGCAGCGCAATAACCTCTGGGGGCATAACCTTGACAGAAAGAGACAGGGAATAGCCCTTGTCCTCACGAGTAACTCATGCAACGAGCTGTCTTGAGTTTAGTGGTTACGATCGGTCACTGCTAGGGGGAGCCATAGTCGGAAGGTTGTGCCCTTGTGGGGCTGGGATTCACAGGCAATTTTGCCCCCATGCCGATCGACCACAATTTGGTAACTGATAGATAGGCCCAACCCTGTGCCTTTGCCCACAGGTTTTGTGGTGAAAAATGGGTCAAAAATTCGAGAAGTGACCTCTGAGGGAATTCCGCTGCCGTTGTCTTGAATCGTGATTTCAACGCCCGGTTTTGAAGGCTGATCAGATCCATCTATTGCCGGATTTGCTGCCATTAATTGGGTGCGAATGACAATACGCGGATCGGTTTCTCGGTCTTCGAGCGCATCGATCGCGTTGCTTAATAGGTTCATAAACACTTGATTGAGCTGACCGCTGTGGCATTCCACCAAGGGCAACTCACCATAATCGCGCACCACTTCAATCCGATTTTGCCGACCTTTACGCTCCAGGCGACTATGCAAAATGAGCAAGGTACTGTCGATGCCTTCATGCAAATCCACGGAGGAAACTTCCGCGCGATCGAGCCGCGAGAAATTGCGCATGGAAGCCACAATGCCTTGAATCCGTTCTGTGCCTTGGCGCATGGAATGCAAGACCTTTGGCAAATCTTCTAGCACGAATTCCAAGTCCATCTGCTCGGCCTGGGCCATGATTTCGGGATCATGGTCATGGGTGTGGCGTTGGTACAGGCGCACCAGTTCGATCAATTCCGTGAGGGCATCGCTGGCCCAATCCAGGTTGCCACTGATGAAGTTGACGGGGTTGTTAATTTCGTGGGCAATGCCGGCCGCCAACTGGCCAAGGCTAGACATTTTTTCGGAGTGAACCAGTTGGGCTTGGGCTTTTTTCAAATCCTCAAGGGTACGTTCTAGCTCGTGAAATTGGGTTTCGGTGGCGCGTACAGCGGCCTGGGAGCGATCGTACAGTTCCGCTTGGCTGATGGCGACGGCCAGGCGATCGGCTGCCCAACGCAGGGCCTCGCAGTCGTCGCTAGACCATTGACGACGCTGGCTAGTGGTGGTGCAGGCGATCGCCCCGGAATGGCCAGAAGCCGTCTGCACAGGCACAATCAACAGGGCATTGATCCCGGCGGACTCGGCCCAGTGGGCCACTTGGGGATCGGGATGGTGCAGCAGGTGGGTGAGTTGTGTCCAGGGCAGGGTGGAAGTGGTGCTTGAATCTGCCCGATCGAGCGCCGCTGGCATCAATAGGGAGGGCAGGCCTTGGGCGATCGCCCGGGTGAAGGCCCCATCCAAGGCCGGTTGGCGGCTGTCCTGGTGGCTAACGGTGAGCTGCATGGCTCCGTTGGGGCCCCGCAAAGCCCACAAATACGCACAGCGATCGACCCGCAACACCAAACGCAACTCCCGCACCGCCGCCGCCAAAATCGCATCCAAATCGAGGGATGAGCGGATTTTTTCGAGCCAAGGTCGCAGCCGCACCTCTGGTTTTTGCCGATCGCCCTGTTTAGCCAAGTCATGGCCCAGCGCCAGCGCCACCAACCGCGCCACCTGTTCCACCGCCTCTTGCATGGCCAACGACCAGGGGCGATCGCGCCACAGCAACAACATCCCCAGGGGATGCCGCTCCATGCGCAGGGGATAAGCCCCCCAATAAAAAGCCTGGGCAGAGGATGCCGCCTCCTCGGAACCGGTCTCCAACCCCTGGGGTGAAAGCTGCGACAGTTCCAGCTTGCCCATGGAGCGACTGCCCCGCCGCCCCAACTTGCGCACCTCCGCTTCCGACACGGAGCGATCGAAATGCACTGCCAAATTTCGCCCCTGTCCCCGCACAAACAGGGCCGCCAACTTGAACCGATGTTGCACCCGATCGTAAGACCACAGTTCCGCTTCCTTTAGATCCAGGTAACGGGCTAAGTAACGTAATGTTCGTTGCAGTCGCCGTTCCAGGGGCCCCGTGCCGGTCAAAATGGCCCCCACCCCATTCAGCATCGTCAGCAGCGATCGACAGTCCGCCTCGGAACTGCTATCTAGCCAATGAGCCGTTGAATCTGGATCCGTGCTGAAGGCCAGCTCTTGATTCAGGGAAGCCGAATTGGCCACTGGTTGATTCGCTGAATGATTCGTTGACTCGATCGCACCGTCAGACCAAGAGGAGCTATTTCTGAGACGTGCCGCTGAGGTTCCGAGGGAATGAACTAACAACGGCCCAGCTTGGGATCGATGAGGCGATCGCCGCATGGCGTAGGACGGTAGTTGAGTAACCATTACAATTTCCAAAATTGGCTGCTGGAGGATAGTTGCGGCATCTCTCCCCAAAACTGTTAAAAAAATCTGTATTTGCTATCAATTTTAGCCCAGGATCTTTCACTAGATCTGTGAATGTGGCGTTTTATTGATAAATCCACGAAGGATTGGACGCAAACCCTTGATCATAAATTTATGTAAATACTCTCCAACCCTTAAATAAACACGCTTCTCCTTGATTCTCGTTAGATAATTTGCTGATTTTGACACTAAGTCTTAATTTCGCGGGCGATCGCCCATTAGAGCTTTCAGAAATTGAATCTATTCTCATTAATGGTCTCAATCACTCCTTCGGCCGATCAGGTTAAGTTTTTGATCTTCATAATTGTTCAAAAACCTGATTCCACGGCAATTGTTTCCCGATCGCAATTGACCACTCCAATTGCTTTTGCATCCCTTCAGAGAATCCTGAGAGGATGCAAATTGGCCTCTGGAATCATCAGTGCTCGCAAAATCCCAACGTTGGCCTTGATGACTTTCAATCTTGATAGGGCCTTGCTGATGCCCCATAAACTGATGATGCCCCATGAACGATCGAGGCCCTACTCCATCACCAATGGCTCATCAACATGGCCCATCAACAATGCCCCAACGCCCCGATCGCCCATTCATCGCTACTGGATTAATAACGAATGATTGACGAATAGTTGACAAATCGTTCATGAGTCATCAATCAGCAGTCGAGCAATGGTTCATGAACACCAGAGGAGTACTCAATAAACGCTGGATAGATGCTGTACAAATACTGGACAAATATCAGATCAATCTTGAATGAATTTTGAATGAATTTTGGATAAATTACAGTTATTAATAGAGACAATATTCAAATTCCCTTCATGTTTTTTGATCTTTTCTTCAAAAAATCACTGAGCTACCCATTCCGCCCCAACCAGCCCAAAACCACGCCATTCCCCCTGCAAGACCTTTGGCGAGGGTTAAATCATTGCCGCTGCCCTCTCCGCCAACCAGCGCAAGAGACCCAGACCCTTTATTTTCAAATTGCGCTACTGTTGCCGTGGGTCGAGGTCTGAGCAACGCAGCGGGCAAGATCAGCGCCGATCGTGCCTGGGTCGCAATCGGCGCACCAATCGTCAACCTTGACCAATTATCAAAAATTGATGCCTACGAACAGAATTTTGACCAGGGCGCAACGGAAAATGCCAGAATTTAATTAGTTCCCTGCTTTAGTCTCAGTCCCTCGATCGCCTTGAAATTGTCTTGAAAGTCCTTGTCTTTCTCCTTGGGAGATTAGCCATATGGGTGAAAGAAATCAGGAATCTAGGAATAATCATCTAATAAGGCAGCTAAGGTAGCAATTGATGGATTAATCAAACGAGAGTGCTATTTCTTGCAGGATTGGGCAGGCTGATTCGACCAGCGACCTGAAACCAACCTGCGAGGGGTGAGGCACAAGGCGTTTGGGAATTTGCCCCATCAATTGCCGCATCGATCATCTCAATCCTGGGGTCAGTCATGAACAGCTCCTCTGATGTCGTTTCTGTGGCTCGATCGAGCATGACAAAGCCCACGGTGCTGGCGGTGGACGATAGCTTGATTGTGCATACCTTGGTGCGCCGCACGTTAGAGGATTTGTACAACGTGGTGACGACGGCGGATCCGGTGGAGGCGCTGTCGATGATCTACCACCAGCGAATCGATCTGCTGCTGTTGGATGTGTCGATGCCGAATCTGAATGGGCTGGAGCTGTGCCGAATTTTGCGCAGCTTGCCCCAGTTTGCTGCGCTACCGGTGATTATGTTGACTTCCCACGATCGCCCGTTCGATCGCATTCAAGGGCAACTGGCAGGAGCCACGGAATACATCACCAAACCGTTCGATCAAGATGCTTTGCGCTCCTTGGTGGCTTACCACACGCTCGATCGCGCCTAGGTGAGCGATGCCTTGGGCGATCGCGACCCCTACGCCCTAAGGTTCCGATTCCATCCCAATTTGTCCCCAGCGATCCTGCGGAATAAAGGTGCGATCGCTCGGCAACGGGGCCACGGCCTCCGACAGCAAAAACCGCCCCTGTTGAATTTCCAATTTCAGCGCCTCGGACACCTGACGCGACAGGGCCAAGCTAGTGAGCGGTGCTGTGCGCACGAGTTTTCCGTCAATTTCAATGCGACCGGACTTCAGTTGGGCATAGTTCACCAGGCCAAAGGTGGGCCGCACCCGTCGGGGAATCGAAAAATCCACGATCGGGGCCACAATTTCTTCATCTTTGACGGCGCAACGGGCCACCACCGCTTCGTCCACCACTGGCAACGGCACACCCACCCCCAACATCAGGGACGGCCCATAGCCTTTGAAATAGCAACCGCGCACCCATTGGGCCTGCATTTGTTTGGCATCTCCCACCAAAGCCAGGGTGGCCGCCGGGCCGATCGGGGTTTGGTTGGGGAGGCGCTTTTGCAGCGGAAAATGCTGAGTTCCTTCCCAGGCAATGTAGCCCTGGCTGCCGGCCAACCAAATGCGGCTGCCAATGCCCAACAGTCGCAGTTCCGGATCGTTCAGCAGGGGAGACAAGGCCCCACCGCTGACATAGACCGCATTGCCCAGGTTGGGTTGCAAGGGGCCCAGGTAGGTATTCAGCAGCCGATCGCCCCCATTCACGCCCACGATGAAGTTTTGGTAGAGATTGCGGGGGTTGTAGAGATAAAACTGGTTGATCGTGTCGCGGGAAATCGAGGTTTCAAAGGAGCCTCGGGGATAGCAGTCGGTCACATGCCCGATCGCCCGCAGTTGCACCGAATGCCCCGCGATCAAACTTTCAATGACATGGCCGCCGCCCCGATCGCGGCCTTCATCGGGCGCTTCTCCGTCGGCAAATTCCACCGGGTGGCTGGCTCCCAAATACAAATCCACCGCCCCAAAGCCCGCATAGGCCGGCACGCCATCGAGCCAGCAGCGGCGAATTTTGATCGGTGGATCCGTTTGCCCCAGGTTCAGAAAGGCTCCAGAAGCCTCCATGGGTTCAAAGGTTCCGGTCACCACCACGTCTACCCGCGCGGCCGCCGCCTGGATGCCGATTGTGGCCACTTGGGCTTTCAGTTCTTCGGCCGTCCAAACGGTGACTTGGCCACTCCGGATTTTGTCGTTGATCTCGGCAATCGATCGCATGGGCTTCGGAACTCGGTAACGTAATCTGAATCTACCGTTGAATCTACGGTTTTTCGATCGAGTTTTAGTTGTATTTCGGTAAACAGTTTTGCTAGGATGCAAACCAGCACAATGCTGGCACAATCTTGCTCGCTGCTGACCCCTTCGCTTCGGGTTCGATCGAATGCTTAATCCTCCGTAACCCAACGGCCCCCAGCGGTGACAATCGGATCAACGTTTCCCCATCCACCTCCGTCTGCCGATGAACCCCTCTCGCCCCGCCCCGATCGCCGCA
Organism: Limnothrix sp. PR1529; assembly: GCF_002742025.1. Taxonomy (NCBI): domain Bacteria; kingdom Bacillati; phylum Cyanobacteriota; class Cyanophyceae; order Pseudanabaenales; family Pseudanabaenaceae; genus Limnothrix; species Limnothrix sp. PR1529. Next base: position 8,202 of record NZ_LIRO01000039.1, on the reverse strand, counting down.
CCCGTCGCCCCCCAAGCCTCGCTGACCAACGGTTCTCCCGCTGAACCCACGTTTCTGTACTTTGCCTATGGCTCCTGCATGTGCCCGGTGGATTTGCAGCGCACCCTCGGAGAGCCAGCTTATCCTTACCTGGTGGGCACGGCCATGCTTGAGGGTTATCGGTTGGGGTTTAACTGGCGATCGCCCCGGCGAGAATGCGGCGTGTTGGATGTGGTTCCTGATGCCCGATCGCGCGTTTTTGGGGTTCTTTATGCCCTGCCCTGGCGCTTAAGCGACCAACTGGACGATCGCGAAGATGTGCCCCGAGGTGGCTACCGTCGCGAAACCATCACCGTCACCAGCCAGGGCCAAACCTACCGCGATGTGCGCACCTACGTGGTTGTGGACAAATTGCCCCGCGAACTGGCCCCCAATGATTGGTATTTCACCGTCGTGATGCGCGGAGCCACCACCTGCGGCCTGCCAGAAGAATATTGCTGGAAACTCTTCCATCACATGGCTCAACTTCAGCGCCAACATCACCATCAATATCCCCACCCTCATCCTCATCCCTATCACCCCCAAGCCAGCTAGGCCTTGGAGCATGGATTCAACGGGACTAAATCCGATCTAGTCCGAATCAAACCCGATCAAATCCAATCAAACGGTTGATGTTTGGGGGCTAATCAACGGCTAGCGATTTCAGAACAGACATCTCAGCCTGTTCTCCACAGTGGTGCAACAAAAGCACCGGGGCCCCAAGGAAAGGGGCGATCGACTCGGCAAATTGCAGATCAATTCCCATTACGCGATCGCTAATTTGCCGATAGGCTATATCGATAATTTCGTAATTCCGTCGATATCCCGATCGATCCTCCCCCGCTTGCCCCCATGAAAATTGCCCTCGCTCAACTGAACCTTGTGGTCGGAGATTTGGCGGGAAACGCCCGTGCCATCCTCAACGCTGCCCAGCAGGCCAGTCGCCAAGGTGCGCGGCTGTTGGTGGTTCCGGAATTAGCCCTTTGTGGATATCCACCGCGCGATTTGTTGGCTTGGCCCAGCTTTTTGGAAGCCACAAAACAACAGTTGACCAAGCTGGCCCGTGAGCTACCGCCTAATCTGGCCGTGCTGACGGGGACAATCATTGGCAATTTGTTGGCGACCGAAGGTGGAAAAAGTCTCTTTAATAGCGCAGTGCTGATTGATAGTTGTGCCCTGCGGCATGTGTTTAGTAAACGACTGCTGCCCACCTATGATGTTTTTGATGAGGGGCGCTATTTTGAGCCGGGTAAAAAAGCGGAATGGTTCACGCTCGACGGCATCAAAATCGGCGTAACAATCTGTGAGGATATTTGGAACAACAATCAGTTTTGGGGCCGCAAATTCTATGATGTGGATCCCCTGGCGGAATTGGCGGATTGTGATGTGGATTGGGTGGTGAATCTGTCCGCATCGCCCTACACGATCGGGAAGCCTCGGTTGCGCGAAGAAATGCTGCAACATTCGGCTTTGAATTATGGTTTCCCGATCGCCTATGTCAATCAGGTGGGCAGCAATGATGATCTGATCTTTGATGGCACCAGCTTGGTCATCAGTCGCACAGGGGCGATCGCGGCCCGGGGAGCGAGCTTTGAAACCGGGTTAATCATCACGGAATTTGATCCGGAAACCCGCGATTTTGTGGTCACCGGCCAGGAAGGATCTTGGCCCCACAGCTTGCCCCTGTTGGCAGATGAGCAACCCCTGCCAGAACAAACCGGATTGCTAGCCCCCCTGGCTCCCAGCACCGATGCGGAGCTGTGGTCAGCCCTCGTGTTGGGCATTCGGGACTATGCCCGCAAATGTGGCTTTCGCAAAATTGTGCTGGGCCTCAGTGGGGGGATTGATTCCACCTTGGTTGGAGCCTTGGCCGTGGCGGCATTGGGGGCCGAAAACGTTTTGGGCGTGTTGATGCCTTCCCCTTACAGTTCCGACCACTCGATCGCCGATGCCCTGGCCCTGGCGGAAAACTTGGGTTTCCCAACCCTGAAACTCCCGATCGGGGACTTGATGGCCACCTTTGAGCAAACCCTAGCGGAACCCTTTGCCCAAACCCAACCAGACGTGACCGAAGAGAATTTGCAATCGCGCATTCGCGGCAACTTGTTAATGGCCTTGGCCAACAAATTTGGCTATTTGCTCATTTCCACAGGCAACAAATCCGAAATGGCCGTGGGCTATTGCACCCTCTATGGCGACACCAACGGCGGCTTGGCCGCGATCGCCGATGTGCCCAAAACCCGCGTCTATTCCCTCTGCCATTGGCTCAATCAGGGGCAAGTGGGCGCGGCTGCCTTTGCGCGGTTGGTGTCCCAGGGGGCGGAAATCGTGCCCAGCAACGTACTGAACAAGCCCCCCAGCGCCGAACTGCGCCCCGACCAACTGGATCAAGATTCCTTGCCCCCTTATGAAGTTTTGGATGACATTCTCGATCGGCTGGTGAATCGTCGGCAGTCCCTCGCGGATTTGGTGGCCGCTGGTCACGAGTCGGCCACCGTGCGGCGGGTGATGCACCTGGTTGCTCGGGCTGAATTTAAACGGCGACAAACGCCCCCGGTGCTCAAGGTCAGCGATCAGGCCTTTGGGGTGGGTTGGCGAATGCCGATCGCCAGTTGCTGGCAGTTGAGCGATGCCTAGGGTCATCAAAATTGCCTAGGGGCATGGCTTAAGGGCTTCAGCATTCTCGGTAAATTTTTCCTTTCCCCGATCGACCCTTGACAGTCGCGGGAAAAGTCATGCTAAAGTAGCAACATCTGAACAAACGTTCAGCTATTCATCTAAAGCTGACCTAAGATCAACTTAGGTTTCAACTTAGACCCCAACTCAGACCCCAATTTTGAGATCCCCACCTCAAACGCCAATCGCGATCAGGTCATGGCTTGGAGTTATTTCTGGAACCCCACGCCGGGCCCAGAACTCGGGGAACCTCCCCCTTGGACAACAACCAACGACCCAGCGACGCACCATCCTCGATCGGGGATCTTAGGGATCTTTAACCCACTCGCCTCACTGCTCAGTGAGATTGCTAGGAGCAACCCATGACGACGACCACTCAAAAATGCGACTGCGGCCCTTGCCTCTGCACTGTGGACTTGGCAACCGCCATCCAAAAAGACGGAAAGCACTATTGCAGCGAAGCCTGCGCCAATGGCCATGAAGGCGGCGCTTGCTGTGGCAATTCCGGCTGCAATTGCGGTCAAGCTTAGGCTAGGTTTTTGCCGTAATTTTTGACAGTTCGGATCGGGGCGTGCGGCCGTGCGCCCCCTTTGCGGTTTGATATGGCTGTTGATTTTTGATATAGCTGTTGATTTATGATTTCAAACTCACATCTAAACTCATTTTTTATATCTTAAATTCACATTTTTATAGACAAAAATTGATAGAGACCAATATCGATAGAGATCAAGAGATCAATAGATAATCAGTAAAAAATGATCAGTAGGTAATCGATAGATAATCGACAGATGATCAACAGATATTGATATACAGCAACAAATATTGATTGGCGGTGACGTGCGATCGCGCCTTCGTTGGGTCGATCGACACAATTTGATCATTTAAGGCCATTACAGTTTAAAAAAGACACAATTGAAGTAGAACCTAAGTTCAAGTGCAGCTTGCCAATTGCCAATTCCTGGTGTGAGGATCCCGGCTTGCTCAGACCTGTTTCTGGGCCATATCCCTGAGTAATGTCCTCGGGGGATACCTTTGGTGATCTTTCCGAGAAACATTTCTTGGCGGTATTTCTGGGAAATTTGCTCGCCAGTTCATTGACTTGCAAGCGTCTGAGGAAGGCCGGGAGTTTCGGCAAATAATTGGGAAGCCTCGAAGGATTCTTGGGCGGTAATGGTGCTTGATTGCCATCACCCCAGCCTCCTAGTGCAAATGCAGAATAGAAGGTTCCGCCTATTCCAAACTGAGGTGCGGTTCGTTTTTGCTATGGCACTGAGTGAGACCTTTCTCGATCGCCCGGACATGGGCCACAGCGTTGAGCGATCGCGCGAACAGCGGGCAACGGAAACGGGAAATCTGGCCCAGCGAGTGATGGAGCGGCTGGCCCGGGGCGATCGCTGGCCGCGCATTGCCCAAGCCGCCCTGCACGATTTGCGGCTGCAGTTGGGGGTGGATGCGGTGTTGATTGCCCAACGGATCCATAACCAAGCATTACAGGTGGTTTATGAATCTAGCCGCCCCGACGAGGACAGCCGCTTGGGTGGGGAGTTGCCGTTGCAGTTTCCGCTGCTGCCGATCACGGTGGTGGAGCCGGTGATTGGGGTGGCAGGGCCGCTGCAGGGGCGATCGCCCCTGCTGTCGCAACATCTCAAGGCCTTGCAAATTCAATGTTTTGTGGCGATTCCCATTGCTCCCCAACAACACCATTGGGGTTGGCTCATGGCCGTGCAGTCGGCTCCAGTGCCGCCCCTGTCCATTTTTGCCCAGCGGGAATTGCAAGCGGTGGCCCTGTCGTTGGCGGTGGGCTTGCGGCTGGAAGGATTGGAGCAGGCTGCCGAAACGCAGGCGGCGGCGGTTCCTGAGCCAGGGTTGTCGGAGTTGGCTGGATCCGACGGATCTGGGGGGGCGATCGAACCGAATCGCTTACAACTTGGATCGACCAAACCAGAATCTATCAAACCAGAATCCGGCAAACCGGAATCTAGCCAACCTGCCCTTGATCGCCCCTGGAACCGATCGCACCTCCCAACCTTGGCCGCCACCGATCGCGCCTTGATCTATCGCAATCCCGATCGCGATCGGGTCAGTCAGTCCATTGCCCAAGCCTTGCGCCTGACTGAATCGCGCTGGATGGCGGTTTTTCGACTTAATCCTTCTCCTGGCCTAATTTTGGATGGAGGAGGTTTGATTTTGGAAGCCAATGAAGCCTTCACGCGCTTGGCCGGCTATTTGCCAGCGGAAGTGCAAGGCCTCAGCGTGCAGTCACTTCAGGGATTTTTGCGTGATCGGGACTATCAACAAATTCGCTCCACCATCCAAACCGGTCGCTATTACCAGTCGCCGGAACTGGCGATTCACGATCTCAACGGCCAGCGCAAATTGGTGCAACTGTCTGCCGCCCCGATCGAGCTGGACGGGCAAGCCTGTTTGTTCTTAGCCTTCCAAGACATCAGCGACCTCCAGCGCCGGGAAGCCATGTTGCGGGCCTTGGTCGAAGCCACCACCAGCACCGGCAAAGCCTTTTTTGAGAACTGCGTGCGGCTGTTGGCAGAATCCCTGGGCGTTCGCTATGCCTTCCTCACCAGCGTCATGGATCATCGATGCCACCAAGCGGAAGTGTTGGCCTGGTGGAATCAAACGGAATGGGGAACCAGCTTTGCCTATTACTGGACCCATCACCCCTGTGCGATCGTCTTTGGTGGCCAAACCTACACCTGTGGGCAAAGTTTGCAATCCCAATTTCCCCAAGGAACCAACCTGCGCAACCTGGGAGCCGAAAGCTATGCAGGCGTGCCCCTCCAAGACTCCCAAGGCACAACGATCGGGGCCTTGATTGTGATGGATACGCAGCCATTGCCCGAGGATCCCAACCACATCACCATTTTGCGAATTTTTGCGGCCCGGGCTGCGGCCGAGCTGGAACGGCAGCGGGCGAACCGCGCGATCGATCGCCTCAACACGGAATTAGCGACCCGCGCCGCCGAACAGTCCACCGACCTGGCCCACAGTCAACACATGCTGCAAAAAATGGCCGACGCGAACCCCAACATGGTCTATCTTTACGACCTGACCCAGCACCGCACCCTCTACATCAACCATGCGGTGCAGGATATTTTGGGCTACACCCCTCGGGAAATCCAGGCCATGACCAGCGCCATGGTGGTGCGCCTGGTGCATCCCGACGATTTTGAGCGCTTGGCCCATCACTACGACACCGTTTTGAGCTGCACGGATGGGGAAATTTGCGAGCGGGAATATCGAATGCAGCGATCGGACGGGGAATGGCGCTGGCTCTTTGAACGGTTAACGATCTTCTCGCGCGATCGCCAAGGTCATCCCACCCAACTGCTGGGCAACATTGCAGACATCACCCCCCTCAAGGCCGTTGAAGGAGCCTTGCGCCAACTGAACGAACAGCTAGAACAGCGCGTTCAGGAACGCACGGCCCAACTAGCCGAAAGCCAGCGGTTTGTGCAGCAGTTGGCCGACTCCACCCCCAACTTGCTCTACCTCTACAACCTGTTGGATCAAGAGTTGGTCTATGTCAATCAAGCGGTGGAAACCCTGCTGGGCTACTCAGTGCCGGAAATTCAGCGGATGGCCCAAGGCTCCTTTGTGGATGTGCTCCACCCCGATGACTGGTTGGCGCTGCTGCAATATGGGCGCACCTGTGCGCGAACTGAGGTGGGCCAGGTTTTGGAGCGGGAATATCGAATGCGTCATGCCAATGGAGAATGGCGCACCCTCAGCAGTCGGGAAACGGTTTTTAGCTGGGATCAGCAGGGGCGACCGCAACTGTTGTTGGGAACGGCCAACGACATCACGGATCTGAAACGGCTGCTGGAGGTTTTGCAACGGCGATCGCACCGCGATCGGGTCTTAGCCAGCCTATCCCAGCAGTTTTTGAACGAAGATATTGGCATTGCCCTGGCCACCACGCTCTCCACGGTGGTTTCCGCCCTGCATCTGAGCCATGCCTGGTTTTGTTCGCGGCCGGCCGCCGGTCAGCCCTGGAGCCTGGATGGCTATTGGTTGCGGCCCACGGATCAGGTGGCTTGTCCGCTCACGCCGGATCCCTCAACCCTGCTGTTGCCGTTGGATTGGTTGAGCGATCGCCTGGATCGCGCAGAACCAATTCTGTTGCCCGATTCTGCGGATCGCTCAAATTCCCTGAACGCTGCCATTGACCACTGGTTAGCCGAACAGGGCATGAGTTCGATCGGGGTGTTGCCCATTCACTACCGCAGTGAACTGGTGGCTTGCTTTGTCTTGGCCATGAACCAGCCCGCCGCCTGGGAACCCGGCAGCATCAAATGGGCCCAGCAAGTCGGCACATTGATGGCCATGGCCCAATCCCGCGCCACCGCCGAAGCCGCCCTGCGCCAAGCCAAAGAAGCCGCCGACTTGGCCAACCGCGCCAAGAGCGAATTTTTAGCGAACCTCAGCCACGAAATTCGCACCCCCATGAACTCCATTTTGGGATTTTGTGAACTGCTGCAACGGGAAGCCCGAGACCCCAAAACCCGATCGTGGCTTCAGGTCATGACCCAAAGCGGGGAAACCCTGTTGGCTTTAATTAACGATTTGTTGGATCTCTCAAAAATTGAAGCGGGAAAACTGGTTTTGCACTGGGGCCCCATTCGGCCACGCTTAGTGTTGCGTGAGGTGGCGGAAATGTTCACGGTGGCGGCCCAACAAAAAGGCATTCAGGTGCAGGTGGCCGTGGCCGATCGAATCCCTGAGTTGATCACCTTTGACTCCGTGCGCCTCCGCCAAATTTTGGTCAACTTGGTGGGCAATGCCGTGAAGTTCACCGAGCGTGGCCATGTCACGATTTCCCTGCAAACCATCCCCAGCCATGCGGTTCCCCAGGCGGCCAACAACCCCGATCGCCCAGCGCCACCGCCACCGCCGCCCAATCATCCCACGTTTGTTAATCCCAACTTTACGGGACAACCCAACCCCGAAGCCCTTCCGGAACCCACGCTCAATCTGCGGTTGACGGTCACAGATACGGGAATTGGCATTGCACCCGACCAGCAGTCCCGAATTTTTGAAGCCTTTATTCAAAGCGAAGGTCAGTGCGAGCGAGAATATGGCGGCACAGGGTTGGGACTGGCGATCGTCAAGCGGCTCACGGCCATGCTGGGGGGCACAATCCAAGTACGCAGCACCTTGGGACAGGGTAGCCAGTTTTGTTTGTACTTTCCGGCGGTTCCGGTGGTTCCAACACCGATCGCGGGGCGATCGAACCCGCATCCCATCGCCCCCGACCCACCCCACAACCCAGAAGCCCTAGAGACTTGGAGAGGGTTAGAGAATTTTGAAGACTGGATTCCGCAAGCACCATGGGAATCAGAGCCGACATTTGCACCGGAGCCGGAACTAAACCGAACAACGGAGTCCACAGGAGATCCGGCACTGGCGTTCAAGGCGTTAAATTTTGAACTGACTCCAGCGCTAGCCCCAGAATTACCCGCAAAATCACCCACAGAATTACCCGCCCAACCG
>NZ_LIRO01000120.1:0-1858 GCF_002742025.1 Limnothrix sp. PR1529 | reverse complement strand
AGATTGGCGGCCGGCTCGGCGGGCGAGGGGGGCGGCAATTCGGAAGCGGAGGAAGGAGGCGGAGAGTCGGTCACGGTCGAGGGGCGATCGAGAACCCGATCGAAAAAGGCTGGTTTGCAGCATACCCGAGCCGGGGAGCGATCGACCCTTTCGCCAAACCGCTATAGTCGATCTGCGTCGATTGGCTCCCCGATCGCCGTCAGCCAACTTTCAGATTTCGATCCCAGATTCCAACGTTTTCCCTGATCGCCGCGATCGCCCGTGAATCCTATGACCCTGACCAGCCCTTCCCCATCCCCCAAACCCACGGCCGTGCTCACGGTTTCGGGCATGAAATGTGGGGGCTGTGTGGCGGCTGTGGAAAATCGCCTGAAACGCCAACCCACGGTGGCCGATGCCAATGTGAACTTGGCGACGGGCTTGGCGGTGGTGGATTTGCTGCCGGGAACCGACGTGCAGGCCACCGTGCCCGCCCTGGCGGCGGCCTTGACGGGGGCAGGGTTTCCCAGCGAAGTGCAAACTTCGGCAGATTTGACCCCGATCGCCCCGGAAACCCCGTCCACGGCGGGCGATTGGTGGCGGCCCCTGGTGATTGCCGGGGTGCTGTTGCTGATTTCCACCTTGGGCCACCTCGATCGGCTGGGGGGCCCGCCCATCCCGTTGATCAGCCGGGTGGAATTTCACTTTGCGGTGGCCACCTTGGCCCTGCTGTTTCCGGGGCGAGAAATTTTGCTAGAAGGGTTTCGCTCGCTCCTACGCGGCATTCCCACCATGAACTCCCTGATTGGCTTGGGAACCGGTGCGGCCTATCTGGCCAGTGTGGTGGCCTTGGTTCACCCCAGTTGGGATTGGGCTTGTTTTTTTGATGAGCCGGCCATGCTGTTGGGGTTTGTGCTGTTGGGCCGCACGATCGAGGCCCGGGTGCGAGTGCGATCTCGGGAATCCTTCACGGCCCTGCTGGCCCTGAAGCCAGCCCTGGCGCGTCGGTTGACCCAGGAACCCACGGAATTGGGAGAAGCGCTGCCAACGGAATCGATTCCCGTGGGAACGGTGCAGGTGGGCCAAGCCCTGTTGGTGTTGCCGGGCGATCGGTTGCCGGTGGATGGGGTGGTGGTGTTGGGTAAAACCACGGTGGATGAGGCGATGTTGACGGGGGAATCGCAGCCGGTGATCAAGCAGCCGGGCGATCGCCTGTTGGCGGGAACCCTCAACCAATCGGGGGCGATCGTGATTCGGGCCCAGCGGGTTGGCCGCGACACGGAATTGGCCCGCATTGTGCAATTGGTGGCCGAAGCCCAGGGGCGCAAGGCTCCGATCCAGCGCTTGGCCGATCGCGTGGCGGGCTATTTTTGCTGGGGGGTGATGGCGATCGCCGGGTTCACCTTTGGCTTTTGGGCCCTTTGGGGCGATCGATTCCCCGCTGTGTTGCAAGCGGCCGCCCAAACCACCGCCCACGCCAACCACACCGCCCACCTGGCCATGGCCGGGATCGCCCCCATGGTGTCGGAGCCGGTGACCCCTGGGCAACTGGCCCTGAAGCTCGCCATTTCCGTGCTGGTGGTGGCCTGTCCCTGTGCCTTGGGCTTGGCCACGCCGACGGCCATTTTGGTTGGCTCCAGTTGGGGCGCAGAACAGGGGATTTTGATCCGGGGTGGTGATGTGCTGGAACGGCTCCAGCAGGTGACCACGGTGGTCTTTGACAAAACGGGAACCCTCACCACGGGGCGACCGGTGTTGGTCGATCGCCAACCCCTGGTGGCTGACATGACGGGCGATCGCCTGGTGCAGTTGGCGGCGGCCGTGGAGCGGGGCACTCGCCACCCCCTGGCCCAAGCGATCGCCCAAGCGGCCGCTGCGC